>JBBACU010000055.1:0-10039 GCA_041656815.1 Proteiniphilum sp. | reverse complement strand
AAACCCGACAGCTCGGTGTTCGACCTGGAGTATATCGGTGTGAAAGCGTCGCAGTTCTCCTTCTCCCGCCTGCAGAACGCCGACCCGGTGCTGGGCGTGGATATGGCCTCGACCGGCGAAGTGGGATGTATCGGCGATGATTACTCCGAAGCGATCCTCAAATCGATGCTCTCCGTGGGGTACCGTCTACCCAAGAAGGGAATCCTGATCTCCTCGGGCGAGATGAAATCGAAAGTGGACCTTTTGGAAGCGTGCAAGCTGCTGGGTGCAAAAGGGTACGACCTGTACGCCAGCCATGGCACGTGCCAATTTCTTATGGATAACGGCATCAAGGCGACCGACGTGAACTGGCCCGACGAGGATGGAGAGAACAACATCCAGCAGATGATCGCCGACAAGCAGTTCGACCTCATCATCAACATTCCCAAGGACGTGACCCGCCGTGAGCTTACCAACGGCTATATCATTCGCCGGGGCGCGGTGGATTACAACATCCCGTTGATCACCAACGCCCGGTTGGCCAGCGCGTTCATCACCGCGTTCTGCACGATGGCGCCCGAGGATATTCATATCAAGAGCTGGAACGAGTATTGACCGTTCCACAAATAATGACGTTCCGTGATCGGGACACGTGTAAAAGTAATCAGGGAATAGCGATGATTCGTTATTCCCTGATGCTTTTTAAGCCCTGCTTGAAGTCCGGTCACGGATGGGCAAGGCACCCTTATTTTTGGTATTTGAACCGTTTAATGCTTCGCTTGGGTGTTTTTTCGAACTCCTCCTCTTGAAGGCGGAACGAGGAAAGCCGGCTGTAGGCTGGCAACTTCGTGTTGAGATCAGCGACTACTTGCAGGAAAAAGGTGTCCCATTCATTTTTAGCGATGCCGTTTTCTTCGAGGGCATCCCGGTTAGGGACGATCAGCGCGATAATCTTGCCTTCTTCTTCGATGGCGAGCGACTCCTCCACGAAGGGAGAGGCATTGATACGCTCCTCAATCTCTTCCGGGTAGATATTCTGCCCCGAGGCACCGAGAATCATGTTCTTGTCCCGCCCCCGTATAAAGACAAAATTGTCCTTGTCCAACGTTCCCAGGTCGCCCGTCTTTAACCAACCATCGGCAGTAAATGTTTCCCTGGTGGCTTCGTCGTTCTTGTAGTACCCGAGCATCACGTTGGCTCCCTTGGTCAGGATTTCACCCGCCACGTTTTCGGGATCGGGGGAGTCGATCTTCACCTGCATCCGGTCGACCACCTTCCCGCAGGAACGCTCCTTGAACGCTGTCCAGTAAGCGTACGAGATAAGGGGGCCACACTCGGTCATGCCGTAGCCCACGGTATAGGGGAACCGCACCTTCCGTAGAAACCGTTCCACGTCGGCGTTCAGCGCCGCGCCACCGATTACCACCTCTACCAGGTTGCCACCGAAGAAGTCTATCATCGACTTCCGTACCTTGGAATAAACGATCTCGTTCAATAATGGAATCCTGATCAAGAAAGAGGCGGCCCCCTTATTCAACTTGGGGAACACGTTCCTTGTCACGATTTTTTCGATGATCAAGGGAACCGCCAGAACCATCTTGGGGTTTGCATGGGCAAATGCTTCGAGCAGTACCTTGGGCGAAGGGGTTTTACCCAAGAAATGGATATGACACCCCATCGAGATGGAGTTGAGGATCTCGAAAGCCAGGCCATAGGTATGCGCCATGGGGAGCATGCAGACGATGTTGTCGCCGGAGCGGATGAACTCCAGGTTGTCGTTGGCAAACTTGGTGTTCGACCAGAGGCTCCGGTAAGGAATCATTACCCCTTTAGGGCTACTGGTGGTCCCGGAGGTGTAATTGATCACCGCCAGTTCTTCGGGTTTATCGGTGCGGAACGCGAGGTCGTTCACCAAAAAGCCTTTGCTGTACTTCGCGTCAAAATAGGAGGGTGCCTCCGAGTGAAACCGGTCAAGCTGTTCGTTCGACGATTTCAGCAGCGAGAAATCGTCGAGCGAAAGCACGCTTTCCACCTTGGGTACCCCGTCTTTGTCGAGCAGGTCCCAGATGCTCTCGTCCGCGAAAAAGAACTTCGCGTCGGAGTGATCCACGATAAACCGCACGCCCTCCGTGTCAAACTCGTGCAAGATACTCACCGCCACCGCCCCGTGGGAAAGGATGGCGAAAAAAGCGATAGCCCAGTTCGTGGAGTTCTTGCCGCAAAGCGCCACCTTGTCACCCTTGTGAATGCCCGCCTTTTCAAAATAATCGTGTAGCCGGTCTACTTCCCGTGCCACGTCCTTGTAGTAATAGGTCTTCCCTTGAAAATCCGTCATGGCAGGCATCTCCCAATGGTTACGGATGCTCTGTTCGATCAGGCCTAAAAAAGAGTGTTGTGTCATATCATTTTAATAATTTCGAATCATAGTCCCATCTCGCGAACGGTGTCGTTTGTTACGGTACGAGACAAATAATGGTTCAAAGTTACGGATTTTACCGATAATTCATTACTTTTGCACTTGAAATTGGCAAGCAATTTTCCCGTCACGATCGGCTACACGCCTCCATTTTTTCACTCATTAACACAACATAGTGATGCGTACCCTTTTATTGATTCCCCTGGCAATCCTTTTTATGGAGTGCGGTTCCGGAAACGGTGCAATCTCTACAGATACGAGCGATTCGTGGAATTCGTTCAGTTACCCGGAAATAAATTTCGTGAACAAGGCTGCCGAAACCCAAGGGGGAGAGATGTATAACCGAATTGTGCCCGACCCGGAAGAGCTCATCCGGAAGAGTATCTTAGGCGTGGTAAAAACACTTTACTGGAGCCCGTCGGACAGCATACCCGGTATACGAAAAATCAACTACACGATTGAAGACGTGGGTGGAATTTCGGCGAAGAGCGGTGGGGTCCCCGAGATCAGTATCTTTTATAGCAGCCGCTGGGTTGAACAGGCCGCGAAGGAGAGCGATGACAGGGTCCTGTACGAAACGGAAGGGGTTTTATACCATGAGCTGGTGCATGGCTTTCAACTGGAGCCGCGGGGAATCGGCTCTTATGGCACCAACAGAACTTTTTTCGCTTTCATCGAAGGAATGGCCGATGCGGTCCGCGCGCATAACGGTTACTTCCCGCTTTCCAACAGGCGAGCAGGAGGGCACTGGCTTGACGGCTATCAAACTACCGGGTTTTTCCTTGAATGGCTTACTACCAAGGACGACGATTTTATCAGAAAATTTAATCGTACGGCACTCGAGGTAATCCCGTGGAGTTTTGACGGTGCCATAAAAGAGGTGTTAGGCCAAGAATATTCCATTGATGGGCTTTGGGAAGAATACCAAGCTTTTTTAAAAAGTATAAAATAGACACGCGATAACATGGCGGAGCCAAGAAAATATGAAAGCGATAGGAAAAAGTCTTTTTCACTATTTTTTTGATGAAAATGGGTGTTTCCAAGTGTAAAAATTTCTTTTTCAAAATATTTTATCTTACTTTTACGGTGTTTTTTACTTGGCACAAAGTAGAATCTAATTAGTCATACGAAGATGCAATCAATTAAATACAGTAAATTACAACTTTACTCATTATTCACGTTACGTGTGTTAATCGGATGGTATTTTTTATATGAAGGGCTCGCGAAAGTGTTCACCCCTAATTGGTCGGCTTACGGGTACCTGATCGATTCTAAAGGGATTTTCGCCTCACTGTTCGTGAATCTCGCCGAGAACCCGGAGATGCTCTCGATGGCTAACTTTATAAACACATGGGGGTTAACACTTGTGGGACTATCACTGGTATTAGGGTTGTTCACGAATATAGGATACGTGGGTGCGATCTGTTTCCTTCTTTTGTACTACCTGTCACATCCCCCCTTGTTGTTTGCCGAATATATTCTGCCGGCGGAGGGTTCTTACTTGTGGGTAGATAAGAATTTGATCCTGATGGTAACGATGGTCGTTTTACTGCTATTTCCCACTTCTAAAATCATTGGTTTCGACAGGTTAATATTTCGTAAGAACATCGTTAGGAGCAATAAGTTATGAGCGAAGAAAAAAACGATATACAAGGTAATCAAGACAACACTCCCACGGGGCGGCCTACCCCGGAGAACGACAAAAAAGTCTCGCAGGGGCGCCGCGATGTGCTAAAAGCGATGGCCACCGTTCCCGTGCTAGGGGCGATGGCGTATGGCGTGTACCGGAAGAAAAAATCGGAGACGGTAAACCGTGACGCGGCTCAAATGTTTCGCTTTCGAAGCGATGTGGCCCCCTACGCGGCTACATCCTCGGATGCCGGGATCATCCGGCTAGGGATCATAGGCTTCGGGATCCGGGGCGAACAGTTAATGCAAGCCATTGGATTCGCGACTCCCCAGTACGTGGAAAATCTTATTATCCAAAACAAAGCCAACTCAAACAATACCCGGTACCAGGATTTCATGGAACAGGACGATCTGCGTGTGGAGGTAACCGCAGTGTGTGACATCTTTGATACCTACGCGGACCAAGCGATGGACGCGGGCGCCAACATCTACCGGGAAGGGATAAACGGGAAATTTGGGCCGCGCCCCAAGCGCTACCTGCACTACAAGGAGCTGCTGGCCTCGCCAGACGTGGACGCGGTGATCATCGCCTCTCCCGACCATTGGCATGGCACCATGGCCATGGATGCCTTGAGAGCGGGCAAGCACGTTTACCTTGAAAAGCCCATGACGTGGACCGTGCCGGAGACCTATGCACTGCGTACGATTGCAAAAAATAATCCCCACCTAGTGTTTCAGCTGGGCCATCAGAATCGGCAGATTGAAGCCTACGAAAGAGCACGACAGATTATCGAGAAAGGGCTACTGGGCAAAGTTACCCTGATAGAGACCGGTACCAACCGAAATTCACCGAACGGGGCCTGGGTATATCGTATTCACGAGGATGCCAACCCGAAGACCATCGATTGGGAGCAGTTCGAAGGCGATCCCGATCGGGTAAAAGAGTACATGGATTACATGACTTCGGCAGGATTAGCAAAATATGTCGGTCCAGAACCCCGCGACAAGTTCAGTCTCGAGCGATTTTTCCGTTGGCGCTGCTGGTGGGATTACAGCACGGGGCTCAGCGGCGACCTGTTAACACACGAGTACGACGCAATGAACCAGATACTAAAACTGGGCATCCCTTCATCGGCCTCCTCGTCGGGTGGCGTCTACTATTTCAAGGATGGACGTACGGTGCCCGACGTGCTACAGACGGTGTTCGAGTTTAAAGACAAGGACATGACCATGCTCTACTCGGCCACGTTGGCAAACCAGTTCAACCGCAGCCGGAAGATCATGGGGCACGATGCCACCATGGAAGTGGGGAACACCCTCACCGTGACCGTGGACCAGCGCTCCGACCAATACCGTCAACAAATAGACCAAGGCATCATCAAGCCCGGTGAACCCTTTTACACCTATCTCCCCGGGCAAAGCGTGGATGCTGTATCCACCGCGACCGAAAGGTATTTCGCGGAACGGGGCTTGCTCTACTCCTTCATTGGGGGAAAACGATACAATACCACGTTCCTGCATATAAAGGAGTGGCTCGATTGCATCCGTACCGGAGAAGAACCCTCGTGCGGGATCGATCAAGCTTTCGAGGAGGCCATCACGGCGCACATGGGAACAAGAGCATACCTCGAAGGTAGAACCATGTATTGGGATAAAGATAGAGAAAAAATAACCAGAGAATAACAACGATTCACTAACATTAAACCTAAAAAAAATTCTTATGTCATCTAAAATTTCAAGGAGAAAATTTTTAGAAACCGGTGCGATAGCTGCTGCCGGTTTAACGGTTGTACCCTCTTCGGTACTAGGAAAGAGTATGGGCTACAAGGCCCCCAGTGACAAGCTCAACATTGTCGGCGTGGGCGTGGGTGGGATGGGAAATGCTAACCTCAATAACCTGCAAAGCGAGAACATCGTGGGACTATGCGATGTGGACTGGAGATATAGCAAGCGCGTGTTCGACAAGTATCCCAACGCGAAGAAATACTACGATTACCGCAAGATGTACGACGAGCTGGGCAAGACCATGGACGCGGTGGTGGTGGCTACTTCCGACCATACGCACGCGATCATTACCGCCGACGCGATGACGATGGGCAAGCACGTGTATGTACAGAAGCCGCTCACGCACAGCGTGTACGAGTCTCGATTGCTCACGAGGCTGGCAGACAAGCACAAAGTGGCTACCAGCATGGGGAACCAAGGGTCGTCGGGTCCGGGCGTTCGTCAGGTGATCGACTGGATCCATGACGGACAGATCGGTGAAGTGACAAAAGTGGAAGCATTTACCGACCGTCCCATTTGGCCGCAAGGACTCATGATCCCGAAAGAAACACACCGCGTACCGAAGACCCTTGATTGGGATCTCTTTATCGGGCCGGCAAAGAAGCGTCCTTTCAACGAGATTTACCACCCGTGGAACTGGCGCGGATGGTGGGATTTCGGCACAGGCGCCCTCGGCGACATGGCATGCCATATCCTGCATCCCGTGTTTAAAGGGCTGAACCTGGGTTACCCCACGAAAGTACAGGGATCATCCACGATGCTGCTTACCGATAGCGCGCCTACCGCCCAGATGGTGAAGTACGTGTTCCCCGCCCGGGACAACATGCCCAAAGTGGCCATGCCCGAGGTGGAAGTTTACTGGTACGATGGCGGGCTGCAGCCCATGCGCCCCGAAGGTGTTCCGGCCGGAAAAAACCTGAACGACAGTGGTGGCGGCGTTATCTTCCACGGTACCAAGGACACCCTCATCTGCGGGTGCTACGGCGTGAACCCTTGGCTGGTATCGGGACGTACTCCCAGCTCACCAAAGACGCAGCGTGAAGTGACCCTTTCGCACGAGATGGACTGGGTGCGTGCCTGTAAGGAATCTCCCGCGAATCGCGTAGAGACGGCTTCTCCTTTCTCCGAAGCGGGTCCATTCAACGAGATGGTGGTGATGGGCGTGCTGGCCGTGAGACTCCAAGCATTGAACCAAGAACTTCACTGGGATGGTGAAAACATGCGTTTCACCAATATCCCGGCTGACGCGACCGTGCGTACCATCATTGAAGATGGATTCAAGATCACCGATGGGCACCCCACGTTCGACAAGACTTGGACCGATCCCGTGAACGCGGTGGAGTATGCCAACGAGATGATCAAGCATACGTACCAGAACGGATGGCAACTGCCGGCCATGCCGTAATTGAAGAGTAAATAGGGAACAACGGTTGACAGTTGTTAAACCGTTTGTTCCTTTTATTGGAAATTTTATATCAGTTTATCAAAAGAAAACAGTTATGAGGAAAATAAAAAGGATTATTTTTGGATTAAGTTGCTGTATGATTGCAAGTGTATTTTTAGCTTGTGGTTCAGGTGCTCAGAAAAATAGTAGCACCACGGATGTCGACTCCGCGGAGAGTGCCGTACCCGAGTACGAAATTCTGGATAACCCGCAAGTAGATTTATCCCAGTTCGAAACAGACGCGGATGGGTATATCCACATCTTCAACGGGAAAGATTTCACCGGATGGAGAGGGTATGGTAAAGAGAATGTCCCGGGAAAATGGACCATTGAAGACGGGGCAATCAAATTTAACGGTTCCGGTGGCGGTGAAGCGCAAGACGGTGACGGCGGGGATATTATCTTTGCGCACAAGTTCAGGAACTTTGAGTTGAAGTTCGACTGGAAAGTAGACAAAGGCAGCAACTCCGGGGTGTTCTACCTCGCGCAAGAAGTGCGGGCCAAAGATCCCAATACCGGAGAGATGAGATTAGAACCCATCTATATCTCTGCTCCCGAAGCCCAGATACTTGATAATGAAAATCACCCAGACGCCAAACTGGGTGTCGACAACAACCGCCAGTCGTTGTCACTCTATGACATGATCCCTGCCAAGCCACAAAACTCAAAACCATTTGGAGAGTGGAACACCGGTAGTGTCATGGTATATAAGGGCACAGTCGTGCACGGGCAAAACGAGGAGAACGTGCTCGAGTATCACCTCTGGACCCAACAGTGGACCGATTTATTACAAGCAAGTAAATTTAGCCAAGACAAATGGCCGCTGGCTTTTGAACTGCTAAACAATGTAGGCGGACCCGATCGCGAAGGATACATCGGATTGCAAGATCATGGCGATGATGTATGGTTTAAAAATATCAGGGTTAAAATATTGGATTAATTTAGATATCAGAAAAAATATTCCTGCCCCCTCGGTAGGAATATTTTTATAAAAACACAAGCATAATGAAAAAAAGATCTTATTCATTTATGGCCACCTTCCTGTGTGGTTTACTGGTGATCTCAGCCTGCACACAAGGACAGAAGACAGAAACCGCCACGAAAGGCAAGGACATTTACGTGCAGCTATACTCCGTGCGCGATGACATCCGCGCTGATTACGACGCTACCATTGCCGCGGTGGCAGAAATGGGCTATACAGGCGTGGAAGCCGCCGGGTATAACGAGGGGCAGTTTTACGGCATGTCGCCTGCCGACTTTAAGAAATCGATCGAGGACGCGGGCATGGAAGTGCTCTCTTCACACACGTCAAGACCCTTGGCCGATAACCCGGCAGAAACTAATTGGGACGAGACCTGGGCATGGTGGGATACCGCGATTAACGCACACAAAGAAGCGGGAATGAAGTATATTGTTACACCCTGGATGCCAACTCCCACAACCTTGGCCGATCTTCAGCTGTATTGCGATTATTACAATCAGATTGGTGAACGATGCAACGCGGCGGGTCTTCGTTTCGGGTATCACAACCATAGCTTCGAATTCAAAGAAATTGAAGGGCAACTGATGTACGACTACATGATCGAAAATACCGATCCCGATAAAGTATTCTACCAGATGGACGTTTATTGGGTAATAGAAGGAGGGCACGATCCCGTGGCTTATTTTAACAAGTACCCCGGGCGTTTCGAACAGCTCCATATCAAAGATGAAACTGAGATTGGCAGAAGCGGCAAGGTGGATTTCGAGAACATTTTTAATAACGTGGATGAATCCGGCGCGAAATACATGATCGTGGAAGTCGAAAGATACACGGGTACTCCGCTTGAAGGCGTTAAAGAAAGCTATGATTATTTGAACAACGCTACTTATTACAAGGAGAGCTATTCAAAATAATACCCAATTTATTAACATTCACGCGTAGAGGGTGTATCACACATGTGATTTCACCCTCTACTTATTTGTACTCCTTCCTATCGGAGAGCCTCTTCAATTTTCAAATCTCAGGGGCTTATTATCCATTTTTGATACCGTCTCGATAAAAAAAATAACTACCTGCAAAAGCAAGTAGTTATCTGGATGAATGTTGTCCCACCAGGACTATAACGGTTGGTTTAATACGACATATTGCGTTATGTTATATGACGATTCTTGTTGATTATCAGCAATGTCAATTCAATTAATAATTATGCGTGTTCACTAACTTGCACTGAAATAGTCCGACATTTTATAACGTCGGACTTTCGTTGAACTTCTCCATCTCTTTATTCTTCAATTCCTGCACGATTGCGATATATGGTCTCATCGATTCGTAATCTTCATGGCCAGTCCAGCTCATCACCACTTCTGTTGGTATACCGAGATAAATAGAGTTTACGATAAATGTTCTACGTCCTGTATGGCACGATAGAAGTTCGTATTTTGGGCGCACTTCGTTGTATCTCGTTGGGCCGATATAATAGATGTATCGTGTAGGGTCATTGAACTCAAGGATTTTTCCAATTTCTTTTATCGAATCGTTCATTTTCTGATTGGATATAACGGGTAGTGCAAGATTCTTTTCAAATGGTTGCTCCTTGTATTTTTCAAGTATCGCCTTGCTGTATTTATTGAGGTCTATCCTTAACCTATCATCCGATTTCTCGGATATCGTTATTATATGATCCTCCTTCACGTCATCCCGTGTTAGTGTTGCGAGATCAGAGTACCTCAATGAGGTAAAACACATGAAACATAGGCAGTCTCTTATTCTATCGTGATGGGGATTGTCGAACTCGTGATCGTAA
>JBBACU010000054.1:0-10061 GCA_041656815.1 Proteiniphilum sp. | reverse complement strand
GGTCAGTTCCACCATCAAGAGCAGTAAATAATAATAAAGATCGTATGACTTCTGCAAGCCGAACATCAATTCTTTTTCGGCATCGCGTAAATCTTTGTTCGTATTCTGATACCACGAGTAGATAACTTGGACTACCCTAATACGAATTAAATTCCTGTTTATCATTCTTTCGGTGAACTTTTTCGTTAAGTTGATGGGCAGGGGACAAACTTGTTTGTGCCTCTAACCCAATTAAACTTTTTTGAACTGCAAAAGTAGCTAAAATTTCGGTATTCTACCTACAAAAACTCGAAAAGTGGTTCTCCGTGGATAAAATCGGAGCGAGCTTTTCTCCCTCTTTTTAAATTGTTTTCGTAGATTCGCAAAGACGCGCAAAAAGTCCAATTCCCACAGGGGGATGATTTTTCATTCTGAAAGGGGGGTTCAATATGCCTGCAGACAGACGCTTAATTTGCTGAAACATTTCAAGGGGGTACAAAGCATGGGCGGGAAAGGAAATTGCTGGGATAACTCGGTCGCCAAAAATTTTTTCAAGACTTTCAATTCCGAGTTGATTCATGGCGCTAAACTCAAAACAAAAGAACAAACGCGCCTGAAAGTATTCGGATATATCGTATCCTGGTATAATTATAAGATTATCAGTATTAAACAACTTGATTATTGTTTAATTTCTGGAAGAGCATAATATTAAAATGAATCCCTTGAAAATGTCGCTTAACTTTTTGTCTCAAACAAGCTTGCAAGTCCAAACATTCATTTTTCATGCTTGCTTATTTGAGAAATGATTTTGATTAATTCATACTTGATGGTCGCCTGATCTTGTAAAGGGTTCTTTGTTCTTATTTTCTTAACTTTCAAGAGATACTCGTAACCTGCTTCATAATCAAACCCATTTATAGCCAAAGGTCGAATCGTCTTCCAATTTCCAGATTTATCCCCCATTTCTTTTATTTGGATATAGTGCACTTCACCCCCTCCTACGGGATCTATCCCTGTAACCATATCAGAAGATACAATAATCTCTAACTCAGAAATGATATCCCCTTCTTTATGACAGGCATTCAATGATACAATGCATAGAATCGAGAATAATAAGTATTTGTGCATGGATGTGATAATTTTAAGGATTGATATTTTTTATCCATTCAGTGAACTCTATTTGATTATTTATAAATATTTACTGCTTTCATTTATATGATAGATGAGAAATTGGCTCGAACGCTGCACCCATAACCTCTATATTATAGATTATTAATTATATTTAATGCATTGTAGCTGCGTTGATCGAGCAGTTTTGTTAATATTGCGATGCGGATTATTACCTATAGCGGCGGCAAGTCCATTGGACGCTCATGGGCATCCCGATAGACGACTTGCGCGGCAGGGCCCCCGGTGAAAAAAGGGCGGGGTGGTTGTGTACTTGAAAGAAAATCATTAACTTTGCGCCGCTTTTTTGAAAGCTCCCGTGTGATGGGAAATAAAGAAAGCGCTTTATTTTGAGTAACACAAACAAGTTTAAAATGAAAACATTTGAATTAAAAGGCGAGGTCAGGAATGATTTCGGAAAAAAGGCGTCCCGGACATACCGTCGCGAAGGGCTTATCCCGTGCGTGGTGTATGGTGGCCATGACGAAGAAAACCTGAACTTCGTGGTGAAGCAGGGCGATGTGCGCAACCTGATATATACTCCCGAGGTCTTCTTGGTGAACCTCGACCTGGGAAAAAATAAAATGTTGGCGATGGTGAAGGAGCTGCAATTCCACCCCGTGAGGGAGGATGTGCTGCATATCGACTTCCTGCATGTTTTTGAAGATAAGCCCGTGGTGATCGAGATCCCTGTCCGTCTGAAGGGATTGGCTGCCGGTGTGAGATCCGGGGGTAAGCTGTCGTTAGATACACGCAAGCTCAGGGTAAAAGCGTTGCCCGCGAATTTGCCGGAGAACCTGGAAGTAGACGTGACAAAGTTGGAACTGGGTAAATCGATCCAAGTAGGCGACTTGAGCTTCGAGGGCCTCGAGATACTGAATGCCAAAAATGCCGTGGTATGCCGTGTTCAGCTTACGCGTGCCGCCCGGGGGGCTGCCGCGAAAGCGGAAGGTGATGCCGATACGGATACAGGTACAGATACAGATACCGAAGAAGGAGGCGAAGAATAAACCGTCAACGAATGAAATATTTGATCGCGGGATTGGGCAATATCGGCCCCGATTACGAACAAACCCGCCACAATATTGGATTTATGGTATTGGACGCTTTTGCAAAAGCGTCCAATGCTGTTTTTGAGGATAAGCGATACGGTTTTGTCGCGACCACCCGCCTCAAGAACCGCTCGCTTGTCTTGCTCAAGCCATCCACCTTTATGAACTTGAGTGGAAACGCCATCCGTTACTGGTTACAGAAAGAGAAGATCGAGAACCGGAACCTACTGGTGGTGGTCGACGATCTGGCATTGCCGTTCGGGACGCTCCGCATGAAGTCGAAGGGGAGCGACGCGGGACACAACGGGTTGAAGCATATCCAAGACTTGATCGGAGCCAATTACCCCCGCCTACGTTTCGGCATAGGGAATGATTTCCCGAGGGGAATGCAGATCGATTATGTTTTGGAGGAGTTCTCCGACGAGGAGAAGCTATCGCTTCCCGAGCGTATTGACACCGCGGGTGAGATGATCCGGAGTTTCTGCCTGGCCGGTATCAATGAGACGATGAACCTGTACAATAACAAGTGATGAACGAAGTACGAGTAGATAAGTGGTTATGGGCCGTGCGTGTTTTTAAAACGCGTACCATTGCTTCCGATGCCTGCAAGAAGGGGCGAGTGATGATTGATCGCGTTGCCGTGAAACCTTCGAGAAATGTGCGGGTGGGGGAGGTTGTCGAGGTGAGAAAGCCCCCGATCACCTTCTCGTTCAAGGTGCTGGAGCTGGCCGACAAACGCATGGGAGCAAAGATGGTACCCCAGTACATGGAGAACGTGACGCCACCGGACCAGTACGAGTTGCTGGAATTGAATAAGATCAGCGGGTTCGTGGATCGCCAACGGGGAACCGGGCGCCCCACCAAAAAAGAACGCCGCGATATGGAGCAGTTCACCGGGGAATTCGACGTTGACGCGTTTGATTGGGACGAGTAAGTCAATCACTCTCCCGGCCACACGTTGAATCGCGAACTGAAAACGATTTATACAGGTTAGCCGCAAATCACGAGCGGAATAATTTTCCTTTCAGTTTGTCGTAGCAAGGTACCACGGTAGTGGTGTTCTGGACAAAACAAAATGCCGCGTCGCCTTCCGCGCCGTGGGCGATAAGCCGCTTGTAATGGTCGGACGGTTTCACGAACTCGATGGGATCTTCCTTGGCCAATCTCCATAAGTTCAACGCCATGTTTACCGAATCCGATCCGGCGGTCGCGCCCCCTTTTCCCATCAGCTGTTCGGCAAGCGCCCCGGCGAACAACGTGTCTTCAATATTTACCTTGTTATTCCAGCCGGAACATAATACAACTACCTTGTCGCCCGCTTGCAGGCAAGCATCCGCGAGGCTGTCTATATTTGAAAATGCCCCGGTAAACAACTGCTTGCACGCTTTCGCGGCTTCAATGGCACAGGTGCCGTTGGTAGTGGTGAACACGACCTCCCTTCCGGAGACCTTCTCTTGGGTGTATTCAAACGGCGAGTTTCCAAAATCGGCAAAATCCACCTTGCGGGTGTTCCGCTCGGCACCCACCAAAAATCCTTCTGCCTTGTATTGTTGTGCCCGTTCGATATCGGCGACCGGGATAATAGCCGAAGCACCGTTCGAAAAAGCCATGCACATGGTGGTGGTGGCACGGAAAATATCGACCACCACTACCACGTTGTCCTCTTTTTCATAGAACGGGTAGAGTGCCGGGGAGAGGCAAACATCAATTGTCATCGTTTTTTTACGCGAATATACCATTTCCCCCGCTATTTTATCCCATTCAAGAAGACGAGTAGCTTTTACCTGCAAGCTTGGCTCTGCGCTCACTTAACGAAATAGTTGTTACCTTTGTATTCCGTAACGTGGTGGCAGAGATGTCTGTGCCACTAATATCAATATTTTATACACATGCGTGTTCCTATTACTGATTATCAACTTATTCTCGCCTCCAACTCTCCCCGGAGGAAAGAATTGCTAGCGGGCATCGACGCGAAATTCGAGACCCGTGTATTGCCCGATTTGGATGAATCTTACCCGGCGTCACTTCCTCACGAGGAGATCGCCGAGTACCTCGCGCGGAAAAAGGCATCGGCATACCGGCCCGGGTTGAGAGAGGAAGAACTGCTCATCACCGCGGACACGGTTGTTTTGTTGAATGGCGAAGTGTTGGGAAAACCCGCGGGTACCGAGGATGCCAAGCAGATGCTAAGACGCCTCTCTGGCCAAACGCACCGCGTGATTACCGGCGTTTGCCTTACCTCGACCGCCAAGCAGGTGAGTTTCTCGGACACGGCACATGTCACTTTCGGAGAACTAGAAGAGGAGGAGATTGACTACTACGCGGAAACCTACCAACCCATGGACAAGGCGGGTGCCTACGGCGTGCAAGAGTGGATCGGGTACATGGGAGTGGAACGGATCAAAGGCTCTTATTACAACGTGATGGGGTTGCCCATCTTCAAGGTGTACCGGGAACTGAAACGATTTTAACGGCCCTGTCCCTGTATCGTTTAGAATGGCAACGGCTTGTCTTGGTGATGAAAGACCATTTTTTGATCCCGTTATGGCCGAGAAAAAATAAAAAAATGTATCTTCGCGACCCATCTGCTATTATTAATTTTTCATTTTTAATTCTTCATCAATAGAATGCTGACAGTAGAGAAAATCGGGGGCACGTCCATGTCGCAGTTTCAGGACGTACTGCAAAATATCATTAAAGGGGATAGAAAAGGCGACGCGTTGTATAATCGCATTTTTGTTGTCTCTGCCTACAATAACGTGACTAACTGGTTGTTGGAGCATAAAAAGACCGGTGAGGCCGGTATTTACAATAAGTTCCTTAACGGCGAAGATTATAGCAGCGCACTCGATTCGTTTTGCCAACGGCTGCTTTTGATCAACGACGGGTTTGCCGATTACGGGCTTGACCTGAAGGAGGCGCGCGACTTCATCCGCTTCCGGGTAGACCAGGCAAAGACGGTGCTGTATAGCTTGGGAAAGGTGTTGGCATCGGGCTACGTGAACCGCGCCGATATCCACTTGGCAGCGCGAGAGATCTTGGCATCCATCGGCGAGGCCCACTCCGGGTGGAACTCGGTGAATATCCTGAATAACAACGGGATCAATGCCCGGTTCGTGGACCTGTGCGGGTTCAATGACAACGAGCCGCTCACCATCGACCAGCGGATTCATAAAGAGTTTAGCGGGATCGACTTTAGCAAGGTGCTCTGTGTCGCTACCGGGTACACCAAAGGAACAGAAGGCATTATGCGGGCGTTCGACCGGGGGTATAGCGAGGTTACCTTTAGCAAGATCGCGGTGGAGGTAAAAGCAGACGAGGCGGTCATCCACAAGGAGTATCACCTTTCGAGCGCGGATCCCAAGATCGTGGGAGTGGAGAACAGCATCCCCGTGGGGCGCACCAACTATATCATCGCGGATCAATTGGCCGATATCGGGATGGAGGCCATCCACCCCAAAGCGGCCAAACCATTGGAGTTGGCGGGTATCAATATCCGCATAAAGAACACCTTCGAGCCGGACCACCCCGGGACGATTATCTCCCGCGATTACGTCTCTCCCGAGGCAAGGGTGGAGATTGTTTCCGGTTCCCGTAAAGTAATCGCGATCGAGGTGCACGATCCGATGATGGTGGGCGAAGTGGGCTTCGACGGCCGCATCATGCACTACTTCGTGAAGCACGGCGTGAGCTACATATTAAAGTCGACCAACGCCAACTCCATCACGATGGTGGTGTGGGATAACGAAAAGAGCAGGGAACTGGTGAAGGTGCTCGAGGGGGTCTTCTACCAGGTAGATGCCCGGCCGACGGCCATTGTCTGCGCGATGGGCACCAATATTGCTATCCCCGGGTTTCTTTACCGGGCCACCAAGGCGCTGTATGAGAAAGGCATCAACGTGGAGAGCTTCGCCCAGTCGCTCATGCAGGTAAACATGCAGTTCGTGATCAGCCGCGAACACTACGAGGATGCCGTGGCCGCGTTGAACGACGCGCTGTGCAAGTAGGTCGGGCTACCCTTCTTCGTAGTTCTGGTACAGGAAATCGTTGTACGGGAAGCGGGTGACGTGTATCTCTTTTACTTTTTCGTAAAGGAGCTGTCTCAACGCTTCAATATTCTCCTTCTCTATGGCCGAGATAAAGACGATGTTCTCTTTCATCCGTGCCGGCCACGACTGCTTTAGTTCCTCGAGCGTGTAGTTTTCGCGTTTCCGCGGCGTGAGGTCGTCTTCGTCCTTTACCACGTGCGTGAAAGCGTCAATCTTGTTAAAGACGAGGATGGTCGGCTTTTCGGTATCGTCGATCTCGTGCAGCGTGCTTTCCACCACTTGGATTTGCTCTTCAAACGCGGGGTGCGAGATATCCACCACGTGCAACAGGATGTCGGCTTCGCGTACTTCGTCGAGGGTCGACTTGAACGATTCCACCAAGTGTGTTGGCAGCTTGCGGATAAAACCGACGGTATCGGTAAGCAGGAACGGCAGGTTGTCGATGGTCACTTTTCGTACCGTGGTGTCGAGGGTCGCGAAGAGCTTGTCTTCCGCAAACACCTCGCTCTTGCTCAAGAGCGTCATCAGGGTGGATTTCCCCACGTTGGTGTATCCCACGAGCGCTGCCCGCACCAGCTTTCCCCGGTTTTTGCGCTGGACCGCTTTCTGCTTGTCTATTTTCTTTAACTCCTCTTTCAGGCGGGAGATCTTGTCGAGGATAAGCCTGCGGTCCGTCTCCAGCTGCGTCTCGCCCGGCCCGCGCATGATGGTGCCTCCCCCTCCTCGTTGCCGTTCAAGGTGAGTCCACATGCGGGTAAGCCTCGGGAGCAGGTACTGGTATTGGGCCAACTCTACCTGCACCTTCGCGTGGGCGGTCTGGGCGCGCATCGCGAAGATGTCGAGGATAAGGCTGGTACGATCCATGATACGTATCTTGAGCTCTTTCTCGATGTTGCGAAGCTGGCGAGCCGATAGCTCGTCGTCGAAGATCACCACGCCTACCTCGTTCTCTTCCCCCTTCACGTAATCCTCGATCTCTTCCAGTTTTCCCTTGCCCACGAAGGTCGCCGTGTTGGGCGTATCGAGGCGTTGGACGAATCGTTTCTCGGGGATCAACCCAGCCGTCTCGGCCAAGAAAGCCAATTCATCGAGGTATTCGTTGACCTGCTCTTCGTTTTGGTCGGGCGTGATAAGGCCCACGAGGACCGCGTTCTCTTTTTTTATGTCGTACGTGATAAAATCTTTCATAATGAGATGGATAAAATTAGAGCCAAGGAAGGGCCAAGACTTGTGGCATACTTATTTCTTTGTTTTGATCTAAAACCAGAACCCGAATCCCGCCGAGAATAATACCTGGGAGTGATCCCGGATAAATTGGTACTTCAACTCGTAATTGGCCCGCACCCGGTAACCGATATCGTGCTGGATCCCGAGGCCGGCGTTGATGCCGAGGCGGTGATCGGCGCGTTCGGGCACGATGGCCTCCCCTTCAACCGCCGCGTCGAATGTCCACCGCGAGTAGTGGAGCCCGGCGATCGGGTAGAGCGAGGCGGTGACAGAAACAGGTAAGATGTAATGCGCGTCGGCATCCACCATCCACATCCCGGTCCCTTTTCGCTCGAGGAAATAGGTGAACGAGGGAGCAAACCGCACCTCGTTCGTGTGGTAGTAATGAATATGCGCTCCGGCGCCCAAGCTGTTAATCTCCGCGCCGTAGCCGAGGTGGAGGCCGGCACCTACCGTCCCTTCAAACTGCGCGAGGGCTGCCTGAACCGTGAAGATTCCCAAAAGAATGAATAAAAGAGAGCGACGTTGCATACGATTACGTTTATTGGTTTCCCCGAGAGATATACATTTAACAATTTAATCCCCGGTTTAAATAATCATGCCACTGCCCAAGCACAGCCGGGATTCGGTGTCATACACCACCCCGAACTGTCCCGCGGCAATGCCTTGCACCGGCTCGGTAGAGTGAAGGCGGTAGAGGTCGCCCACCCGGCTAATCATCCCCCGGGTGAACTCCGGCGTGTGCCTGATCTTGAAAGTGACCGCTTTCGTATCGTCAAACTCGCCCCAAGGGTCCCTCGTGATAAAATCGAATCCCTGCAGGTCGATAACCTCCCCATACTGATGCCGGGTGTCGTATCCCTTGGAGACGTACACGATGTTGCGGTTCACGTCTTTTTTGATGACGAACCAAGGCCCCCCGCTCAACCCGAGGCCTTTTCGCTGGCCGATGGTGTGAAACCAGAACCCCCGGTGTTTACCCAAGATGTTCCCTGTCTCCAACTCCACGATCAAGCCCTCTTTCTTGCCGAGATATCGTTCGATGAACTCGTTGTAGTTTACTTTTCCCAAGAAGCAGATGCCTTGGCTATCCCTGCGCTGTGCCGATGGAAGTTTTTGTTCAGCGGCGATGGCACGTACTTCCGATTTGAGCAAGTGGCCGATGGGAAACATCAGCTTGGACACTTGCACGTAGCTGATCTGCCCTAAGAAGTAGGTTTGGTCCTTCACCGCGTCTTTCGCGGTGGATAGCCAGGTGAGGCCGTCTCGCTCGGTGGTGGTCGCGTAGTGGCCGGTGGCGATCTTGTCGAACTGGTGGCCCCAGTTTTGTTCGAACACGCCGAACTTGATGAGCTTGTTACACATCATGTCGGGGTTGGGGGTTAGCCCCCGCTTTACCGAATCGATCGTGTACCGCACTACCGTGTCCCAGTACTCCTCATGGAGAGAGACCACCTCAAAGCGGCAGCCGTATTTTTTCGCGATAAAGGAGACCATCTCGATGTCCTCTTCCGAGGGGCAATCGATATACCCATCCTCATCCTCCATCCCGATTTTGATGTAGAAGATGGCCGGATCGTGGCCCATCTCCTTTAATTGATGTACCACGACCGAACTGTCTACCCCTCCTGAAACCAATGCTGCTATCTCCATGTCGTTTTGAATAAGGAGGCAAAGGTACGAATTTGTAACGAATTCATGAAAAACGAACTATTTCGTTAAGCGAGAGCAGAGCCAAGCTTGCTTGAGCTATGCCGAGCGCAGAAATAGTCTAACTTTGTGAACTATTTCGTTAAGCGAGAGCAGAGCCAAGCTTGCTTGAGCTATGCCGAGCGCAGAAATAGTCTAACTTTGTGAACTATTTCGTTAAGCGAGAGCAGAGCCAAGCTTGCTTGAGCTATGCCGAGCGCAGAAATAGTCTAACTTTGTGAACTATTTCGTTAAGCTATATGAGCAGCACGGAACTTGTTCGAGTGATGCCATAGCGAAGAATAGTCCAAATTTATTGAAGCGGTTAGAGTGGGGCTTTGACGAGCGGCGAATAATCCCGGTCGCGGCTTCTATTTAACAATGAAAATGGCTGAAACAGAAAAAATAGTGCTATCTTTACATCTTCGGAGTGGTGCGCGTACGAAGCCGCCGCATCCGTGACCTTCACACGGCTTACCCGGGGTTACCCCCCTTGCCGCCTCTCCCGAAAAGGGATTCGGGAGCAAAGAGAGAAAAGAAAAAAACGATATAAATGACTTACAGATGGAATTATTCAACCCTGTCACCCGACCAAAAAGACAAAAAAGATGAATTAGCGAAAGAATTAAATTTTAACCCCGTTTTAGTTGAATTGCTTTTAAGTAAGGGAATCGAGACGAAAGAAGAAGCAAGGAAATTCTTGTACCCGGAGTTGGACGACCTGCACGACCCTTTCCTTTTGCCCGATATGGATAAGGCGATCCGGCGGATCGAGAAGGCGCTGGGCAACAAAGAGCGGATTCTCGTCTACGGGGATTACGACGTGGATGGCACGACCGCTGTCGCGTTGGTATACAAATACTTTCGTAAGATAACCAGTAACATTGATTATTATATT
>JBBACU010000053.1:0-10126 GCA_041656815.1 Proteiniphilum sp. | reverse complement strand
GTCGTCGTAATACCCTCCCCGGTCCTCCACGCCGATGCTTTCGGCGGCAGTGATCTCCACGTGTTGGATGTAATTGCGGTTCCAGAGCGGTTCGTAGATGCCGTTCGCGAACCGGGTTACCATCAGGTTCTGAACCGTCTCCTTGCCCAAGTAGTGGTCGATGCGGTATACCTGCTCCTCCTCGAAAAACTCCAAGAGCTGACGGTTAAGGTCGATGGCGGACGAGAGGTCATGCCCGAAAGGCTTCTCGATGATGATCCGCCGAAATCCCTTCTGTTGCAAGGTAAGGCCCTGCCCGTACAAGTATTTAGGAATAGAAGTATAGAGCGCCGGCGGGGTGGAAAGATAAAAAATATAGTTTTGCCCGAGACTGAACTGCTTGTTCAACGCGTTTAATTTTTCTTTCACGCGAACGTATTCTTCCCCCTTCCCGGTATCGATGCTGAGGTAGAATACCCGGGACAGGAATTGGTCGATATCGGATGAACCCGCCTCCTTGTAGTGCGCGAACTGCCGGATGCCCTCTTTGAGTTTCTTCCTGTATTCTTGATCGGTAAACGGGGATCGACTGACCCCCAGTACCGCGTATCCTTCGGGAAGCGAACCGTTCATAGCGAGGTCGAATACCGCAGGGATCAATTTTCGGTAGGTGAGGTCGCCCGAAGCACCAAAGATCACGAGCGCCTGGTTGGGTACTTTCTTCATTTTATAAAACTAAATTGTGTTGATGTGTAACACGAGGTGTAATCATGAAACAAATTTAACCATGAAAAGTTGAAATGACCAACTATCCGTGAAAAAAGATGCGTGATCGCAGGATTTAGTATTGGTTGTTTGATGATTAGATATTTTGTTGTATCTTTGCGGCTCGAAAAATATTTTTTCGTTAAACCATTAATAATTAATTTGGTTATTATGAAACGAGCATCTAAATCATTTAACGCCATAAGATGATTAAAGCGAGTTCCATACACCAATTAGAAAAAAGTAAATTAATCGTATGAACAATTATGAAACCGTTTTCATTTTAACTCCCGTTTTGTCTGACGCCCAGATGAAGGAAGCGGTTGAAAAATTCAAGAAACTCCTCACCGATGAAGGGGCCGAGATCGTGAACGAAGAGGATTGGGGGCTGCGCAAGCTGGCTTATCCCATCGACAAGAAGACGACCGGGTTTTACACATTCTTGGAATTCAACGCCGATCCTACCGTAATCGATAAACTGGAGGTAAACTTCCGACGCGACGAGCGGGTGGTTCGCTTCCTGACAGTGAAACAAGACAAATTTGCCTTGGAGTATGCCCAGAAGAGAAGAAACAAAGGTGGTAGAAAGCAGGAAACAGCCGCCACGAGCGAATCCGCGAAACCTAAAAAAGCGGAATCTGCCGGAAAAGAAAAAGAATTAAAAGAAAAGGAGGACTAAAAGATGGCCAAGCAAACAGAAATCAGATACTTGACTCCCCTTTCGGTGGACGTGAAAAAGAAGAAGTATTGCCGGTTTAAAAAGAACGGCATCAAGTACATCGACTATAAAGATCCCGAGTTCTTGAAAAAATTCTTGAACGAGCAGGGCAAGATCCTGCCCCGGAGAATTACCGGCACATCCCTGAAGTTCCAGCGACGTATCGCCCAAGCAGTGAAGAGAGCGCGTCATATAGCGTTGCTTCCATACGTAACCGATTTAATGAAATAGGAGGAATAAGAAATGGAAGTAATTTTAAAAGAAGACATCCTGAACTTAGGCTATAAAGATGATGTGGTGAACGTGAAAAAAGGATATGCCCGCAACTTTCTTATCCCGCAAGGAAAGGCCATTATCGCAAGCGATTCGGCTAAAAAAGTGCTGGCAGAGAACCAGAAGCAACGCGCGCACAAGATAGCACAGATTAAAGCCGACGCCCAAGCCCTTGCGGATAAGATGGAAGGAACCTCGTTGACCATCGGTGCGAAAACCAGTTCTACCGGAACCATCTTCGGATCGGTAACCAATATCCAGATCGCTGACGGCCTCGCCGAAAAAGGATTTGAAGTAGACCGCAAACTGATCGTGATCAAAGACCAGGTGAAAGAGGTAGGTAATTATGTCGCGACCGTAAAGCTTCATAAGGAAGTATCGGTAGAGATACCGTTTGAAGTAGTCGCGGAATAATCGCGCGCGATTGTTCGCGTGACGCCATAAAATGGAGGACCCGGGAATTAATTCCCGGGTTTTTTAACGCTGTGCCGAACGGGGAATGTGTTGTAATTTGTGTTAAAGACAGCCAACCTTTATTTCGGTTTTGCGCGGGTTTCGAAATCCCCGCTTGTCTCGAAAATACAACGACATGTACTTATTTTGATGTTTTTTTGTTTTTGTCCCTGAAGGTGGCTTTTAATTATCAATATTTAACTATTTGTGCTTCCCTTTTATTTAAAATAATTTTGCGCTTGAGGTTCATTGGCTAAATTTGTACGGAAATCACGGTATGAATTAAAAAATAATGGAATCAGGGCGTTCGAACGTTTCTTTTGGGGGGATACCCGCGTTTTTTTCCAGCGCGGGCCTGATTCTGTTATTGTCGTTACTGCTTTTTTCGTGCAACTCGGAAGAGAAGAGCAGCCAATCATTAAGCGCGGAAAGGCAACGTTGGGAGCGTGAAATACGAGAAGGGAACTTGTCGGTTGACTCACTTGAGTCGCTCCTCGCCGCGAGTATATCTTCCGGGGATAATTTAGCGATCTCCCTGGTATCCGGTGAACTGGGTAACAAGATGCGGGTCGCTTCCGATTTCTCGGAAGCCTTGACGTACCACCGACAGGGTTTGGAAGCGGCGTTGGCCATTAAAGACACCCTGCGTATAACCCGCGCGCTCAATAATATAGCGACTGATTTTCGGAGAATGGGTGCCTTGCCGGAGGCTTCTGAATACCATTACCAAGCGTTGTACATGGCGGATAGTTTTTCGGGAGCGCGTGAATATGATGGCCGCAAGAACCGGGTGATGGCCATCAACGGGTTGGGAAATGTCTACCTTTCGTTTGGGAATCTCGCGGAAGCGGAGGCCATGTTTCATGAGGCTTTAGCAGAGGAAATCGCACTGGAAAGCGACGTGGGGCAGGCCATTAATTATGCCAACTTGGGGGCTATCCACGAGCAGGGAGAGAGGTACGACTCGGCATACTACTACTATCAACGTTCCATGGAGCGAAACATCGCTGCCGGATCGCGATTGGGGATTGGGTTGTGCCATATCTATTTTGGACAGATTCACGAACTGAAGAAAGAGTACGACGAGGCGGAACACGAGTATCGGCTGGCCTACGACGTCATGAGTGAGCTCTCAGACACGTGGCACGCCTTGGAGGCCACCTTGGCTATCGCCCGGATCGAGTTGCTTAAAGAAGATTACAAGAAGTCCCTCGAGTATATTCACCAGGCACGCGAGGCAGCCATGGATATTCAATCGCCCGATCATCTTTCGCGGGTGCACGGATTGCTGCACGACTATTATTTGCAGCAAGGAAATTACGCTGCCGCGCTCGATAATTACAAGGTGGGCAAGGCCTATGAAGATACCATACAAAACGCGAAAAAGATGAGTAAAGTGATCGAGGCGAGACTGGATCACGAGCGTGAAAAACACCAACAATATGTTTCGAATCTCAACCTGCGCAATGAAATGGAGGCCCGGCAAAAACGAACCATCATTTATGCTTCCATCGTCTCGCTAGGCCTCTTGATCCTGTCGCTTATCGCCCTCTTCTACGCGTATATGCAGCGCACGAAAAGCAACAAAGTGCTGCGAAGGTTGAGCCGGATCCGGACCGATTTCTTTACCAATGTCACCCACGAGTTTCGTACCCCCCTCACGGTTATCCTCGGCTTGAGCAGTCAATTACAGTCAGAAAAAGAGATCACGCCGGCAGAAACCAACTCTTACCTGAGGGCCATCGACCGGCAAGGAAAACACCTCTTGTCGTTGGTCAACCAACTGTTGAACATGTCCAAAATCAACGCCGGCATGGATAACCCTCGTTGGCAGAAAGGGAATATCGCGGTATACGCGCAGATGGTCGTGGAGTCGTTCCGCCTGTACGCGAAAAATAAACAACTGGAACTCACCTTTTCCTGCAACGAGCCGGTTATCACCATGGATTTTATACCCCATTATATCGACAATATATTGCAGAACCTGATTTCCAATGCCATCAATTTCAGCCCGTCCGGCAGTACGATTTCGGTGGTACTGTCAAGGGCCGGCAACAAGGTAACGCTTCAAGTAGCCGATACAGGCAGCGGCATTGCAAAAGAAGACCAGGAACGAATTTTCGACTTATTCTATCAAGGCGGGAAAAAAGAGAAAGGGAATGGTAGTGGAATCGGGCTAAGTTATACCCGCCAGATGGTGGAGATGATGAACGGTAAAATAGAGGTGGTGAGCGAGGAGAACCGCGGCTCGTTATTTACGGTCGTGCTCCCGCGTTATCGCGGCAAGGAATTTAAATCTTCATTGCCCATGCAGGGCCAGGGTGAACCCCAGGATTCTGCCGGCTTGGTGATGCTTCCAACGACAGAACGTTCGCATGACGGCCCGCTGGTGTCAGCCAAGGCGACAAACGGGGGATACTCGGGTCATAATGCCACCGTGTTGTTGATAGAAGATAACGACGATGTGCTGCTTTACCTGAAATCGTTTATCCCGAAGGAATTTAACGTGGTGACTGCCCGTGACGGGGTTGAAGGAATGGAACTTGCCCACGAGCTGGTTCCCGATATTATTGTTTCCGACATCATGATGCCTAATAAAGATGGGCTGGCCGTCGGCCGGGCCATTCGCGGGTCTGAGCTGTTAAACCATATTCCTCTTATTTTACTAACCGCTAAAAGCACCTTGGATGACCGCTTGGAAGGATTGCGACAGGGTGCCGACGCGTACATTAAAAAGCCGTTTCACCCCAGCGAGTTATTGGTTCAAATGGATGCTCTCCTTGAAAGCAGGCGTCTGCTAAAGAAGAAATACATGCATTCAGTTTTGAAAGACGAGGCTCTCCCGAAGAGGGATATCAATATGGACTTCCTTCAGAAGGCTACCGACATCGTCTATAGCGAGATGCATAGCCCCCATTTCTCGGTCGTCTCGCTGGCGGATAAACTCTCGATCAGCAGTTCCCAGCTCAATCGAAAGCTTAATGCCATTTCAGGGTATACCCCTTCGGGCTTTATCATGCGTCTTCGGATAGAGCGGGCCAAGAAAAAGCTAACCTTCGAAAACAAGCCCATTGGACAGATCGCCGAGGAATGCGGGTTTTACGATACGGCCTATTTCTCCAGGACCTTTAAAAAAATCACCAGCGTGTCCCCGTCCCAATACCGCCGCATGCCCCGGTAAAGTGGTGATTAGGACTTAATCCATGTCATGACAGGCATCAAGTGCAATGAAGCCGGTTTGTACGCGTATGCCTCATATCTTCAATTGATTGCATTCTTGTTTTGCACTAATGATACAAGAAGAAGGTATGTTAATGCATGATTTATACAAATTCTTGGCAGAAAAATCCTACTGTTTTTTTTCCGCATGTATTAAGTTCGCGTACATGCTTTTACATTTTAATCAATCACACTCTGCTTTTTAGACGACAAAAGCCCCGCGAAGTCATTTCAGAGGGCTTTTGTCATTCATGGGGAGCATTTGAAATGATAGGCTACCTGTTTTGGAGAATGGCCACCGTGTCTTTTGCTATGGTCAGTTCTTCGTCGGTAGGGATGATCACCACTTTTACTTTGGAAGTAGGCTTGCTAACCACAACCTCCTTGGCGCGCACCGACGCGTTCAGTTCTTCGTCCAGTTCAATTCCCATGAATTCCATGTTTTTACACACGTAGCTACGCGTTACGGGCTGATTTTCTCCTACTCCCCCGGTAAACACGAGGACGTCCACTCCGCCAAGTATAGCCGCGTAAGATCCCACGTACTTCTTGATGCGGTAGTTGTAGGTGTTCATGGCAAGTTGCGCTCGTTTATTTCCACTTTTAATGCCGGCTTCAATCTCCCGCATGTCCGACGATACCCCGGAAATACCAAGAACGCCCGAGAACTTGTTCAGCAGGGTAGAGATGCCGCCGGTACCCATGTGCTCTTTGTCCATGATGTACGAAATGATTCCCGGGTCCACGTCGCCCGAGCGGGTACCCATGATCAGGCCTTCCACGGGGGTCATTCCCATGCTGGTATCGACCGATTTCCCGTTTTTAATGGCGGTCACCGACCCGCCGTTGCCAATATGCGCGGTAATGATGCGTTGCTCCTCGTAGGGGATACCCAAGAATTCGCAAGCCCGCTTGGAAACGTACCGGTGGCTGGTGCCATGAAAACCGTACCGGCGGATGCCGTATTTTTCGTAGAGCGAGTAGGGGATGCCGTACATGTACGCGTAGTCGGGCATGGTCTGGTGGAACGCGGTGTCGAACACGCTCACTTGCGGCGTGTCGGGCAGCAGCTCTTGGATAGCGTAGATCCCTTTCAGGTTAGGCGGGTTATGCAGGGGAGCCAGTTCAATGCACTCGTTTAGCATATCGATCACCTCGTCGGTGATCAACACGCTCGAGTTAAATCGTTCCCCGCCATGCACTACCCGGTGCCCAACCGCCTCTATCTCTTCCAGCGACTTGATGCACCCGTATTTCTCGCTGAGCAGTACTCCCAAGATGTATTCGATGCCGGCCCGGTGTTCCAAGATCTCTCCTTCGAGCATCACCTTTTGCCCGTCGGGCAACGCGAGCTTCAGGAAGGAACCTTTCATGCCGATTTTCTCGATGCCTCCCTGGGCCACCACCTCCTTGCTTTCCATTTCAAAAAGCTTGTACTTGATGGACGAGCTTCCACAATTTAATACCAGTATTTTCATTTCGAGGGTTTTTTCTAATTAAATATTGTCGTGTTCATCGATACCGGGTTCCTGTTCTCGTCATAGATATAGAATCCTTTTCCCGTGCGCACTCCCAATTGGTTGGAACGATACAGCTTCCAAAGGATGGGATTTGGCTTGTAATGTTTCTCGCCAAAATCGTTGAACATGGCCTCCATAAGGGTTACGAGGCGTTCGATTCCCACGATGTCTGCCAAGCGGAAGATGCCGAATCGTTGCCCGTAGATGATGGTGAAGGTTTCTTCGATGTTTTCCATGGAGCTCACCCGCTCGAGCAGCATTTGGCATGCCTCGTTGAGCATGGCCACCAACATGCGCAATGTCACGTTGCCGTTGCTTTCATTGATGCGATGAGGCTTGTACTTGATCAGCTTGGCAAAAATCTCCATCTTGTGATACACCTCTTCGGAGGTGTACATCCCGCTTGATATCTCCAAGATACGGGCATCGGGGTGCGATACCGGGAAATAGAGGCTCACGCAGCGCTCCTTGTGATCGAGGTCGGCTGCCAGTTCACTGATGATAACGGTGGACCCGTTAGTCGCGATGATGGCATCGGTGTCGAGCACTTCCTCCAGCTTCTTGAAGATATTCTTTCGCAAGGGGGTGCTTCGCCGCCCGCTTTCTGAATAGCGGCTACACTCGATCACCATATCGCAGCCGGCAAAATCCTCGTAGACGAGGGTAGGGGTGACGCGGTTTAGGATGATCCGTTTCTCGGCGGAGGTTAACCCCCAGCTGCTGATTTTCTGGTCCATCACTTTTCCCAGCTCGTTCATAACGAACTCGTTTCGCTCTTGTGATTCGTCCAGGAATACCACTTCCATGCCGGCGGTAGCCGCCATGTTGATAATGGTCCGGCCTTCTTTTCCGGCGCCAACCACGCCTATTTTAGAGAAAAGAGGTTTTTTCTTGCTATTGGTAGAGATGGTAAGCCCATACTTATCAATAGGTTCAATGATCATTTCATCCATATCTTGATGTCTGTTTTATTTTAGTCCGATGGCTTGATTGGCCGTGATGGCTACCATGTTGTAAATATCTTCTACCGAGCAACCCCGCGAAAGGTCGTTAACCGGGGCGGCCATACCTTGCAATACCGGGCCGATCGCTTCGGCGTTGCCCAATCGTTGCACCAGTTTGTAACCTATGTTGCCCGCTTCGAGGGTAGGGAAGACCAGCACGTTGGCTTGGCCCGCGACGGGGCTTCCCGGGGCCTTACTCGCGCCAACGACGGGGACCAGGGCGGCGTCGGCTTGCAGTTCACCGTCGATCTGCAGCCCCGGCTCCAGTTCCTTGGCCACGCGGGTGGCCTCCCGTACCTTGTCGACTACCTCGTGCTCGGCACTCCCCTTGGTAGAGAAGCTCAGCATGGCTACTCTCGGTTCCACTCCTACCAAGCTCTTCATCGTTCGTGCCGAAGCGATGGCGATCGAGGCCAGTTCTTCCGCGGAGGATTGGGCATTACGGCACAGTCGGCAAAAAGGAGCGTACCTTTTTCACCATACTCGGGCGTTTGGGTGAGCATGATAAATGCTCCCGACACCACCTTCACTCCCGGTGAGGTCTTGATAATTTGAAGGGCGGGCCGCAACACGTCACCCGTGGTGTTTCGCGCCCCCGCGACTTCCCCGTCGGCATCCCCGTTCTTGATCATCAAACAAGCTAGGTAAAGCGGGTCTTCTACCAGCCGGGCCGCCTCTTCGAGGGTCATTCCTTTTTTCTTCCGTAACTCGGCGAGGAGACGGGTATATGTTTCTTTTTTATCGTGTGCTTTCGGGTCGATGATCCGTGTCGTTTCGGCATCGACAAGCCCAAGGGCACGGACCTGTTTCTTGATTTCTGCCGGGTCACCCAGCAAGATAATGTCGGCCACCCCATCGCGAGTGAGTCGGTCGGCCGCTTGTAGCGTGCGTTCTTCGGTGCCTTCGGGCAATACAATACGTTGTTTACTTGCTTTTGCCCTGGCGATCATGCTATCCAGTAAGTTCATACGATTAAAATTATTGACATTCAAAGGTATCGTATGGAACTCGCTTTAATCATGTACTTGTGTGATAATGATTATCATGCTCGTTTCATACGATTTGTTAAGTTCAGTAATGCTTGCTAAAATTAGCTGCCGGGTGCTATTTCACTATCCCGTCGTTCCATCGACACGAAACTCGATTTAGGCTATGTGGCTCATTGAGCGAAATATTCGTTAACTTGCTATATACGCCTGGTTTCCCAATCGTGATCTGGACGCGATTTCAAAATGAAACGCACGTACCGCGAAAGTACAAAAAAATGCCGTAATAAAGTAGCAAAAAGCTCCCTATTCCGAAATATTCTTACTCCTTGAGGTCGGGGCTTCAGGAGAACTCTTTTTTCTTCAAGTAAATTCCATGAATTTTGTAGTAAAAAATATTGTTCGTATATTTGCGAACAATAAAGAAAATGGAGATAGGATCACACGCCATAGCAGGTAAAGAACAGGAAGTAATGGCTCGCATTGCCAAAGCGATGGGACATCCCACCCGGATTGAAATACTGCTGTTCTTGGCTTCCCGGGAGAGCTGTTTTTTCGGGGATGTCCACGACGAGCTTCCTATCGCGAAATCTACCGTTTCACAACATCTTAAAGAGTTGAAAGACGCAGGTTTAATCCAGGGTGAAATTGAAGCGCCAAAAGTAAGGTACTGCATCCATAAGGAAAACTGGGAGACTGCCCGAAAACTCTTTGCGGAGCTGTTTGATCAATTTGATGGAAGTGCGATAGATTGTTGAGACGCCTATATTTTTTTGTTTTTAATGTTCGTGATTTGGCGAACATTATTGAATTCATAGGCGGACTAACTAATAACGGCAGAGTACAAGTTTAAATGAAATTGAACATCAATAGTTTTAATCATATGAAAACAAAAATACTGATTTTATGTACCGGCAACAGTTGCCGCAGCCAGATGGCACACGGTTTTTTACAATCGTTCGATCAAGATTTGAAGGTCTGTTCTGCCGGAACCCGCGCGAGCGGAAGATTAAATCCGAAAGCCGTGGAGGTAATGAGGGATGCCGGCGTGGATATTTCATACCATACTTCCGAGAGCGTTGACAAGTACCTGAGCGACGAGTGGGATTTTGTAATCACGGTCTGCGGTGGAGCCAACGAGAGTTGTCCCGCGTTCATGGGTAAGGTGAAGCAACGGTTGCATATCGGGTTCGATGACCCGTCGGAAGC
>JBBACU010000052.1:0-10183 GCA_041656815.1 Proteiniphilum sp. | reverse complement strand
GACCACCACCTCCTCGTCACGGTGGTTCTCGAGGAGGGTTCGCAAGTCACCAAACAGGGGAGTAGCCGTGCCGTTAATGGCAACGATGCTGTCTCCTCGTACCATGCCGGCCCTTTCGGCAGCACTTCCTTCCATGGTCTCGTAGACCACCGCGGGCACCCTGTACGCGGCAAACCCCTCTTTATCAACCAGCAGGTTCTGCATCAACCCGGCTTGCATGGGCAATACTACCTCTTTGCCGCCTCGCAGCACCGTCACCTCGTCGGCATCGGCCACGTCCAACAGGGTACGCACCCCAAAGCGTTCCAACACCTTATTGTCTGCTCGCAAGAGGATATCCCCATCTTGGAACCCGGCGCGTTGAGCCGCTTGGCTAAACTCCATCCCTTGCGTCACGTTGCGAAGGGGAAGGTAGGTATCGTTCCACGCGAAGAGCACCATCGCGTAGATAAAAAACGCGAGAATCAGGTTGAACAACACCCCCGCGACCATCACCAACAGTCGCTGCCACGCCGGTTTCGACCGGAACTCCCACGGCTGGGCGGGTTGCGCCATCTGCTCTTTATCCATCGACTCGTCGATCATCCCCGCGATCTTCACGTATCCTCCCAGGGGAAGCCAACCCACACCGTATTCGGTGTGGCTGTCCTTGGGCTTGTACCGGAACAGCGCGAACCCGGCGTCAAAGAAAAGATAGAACTTTTCCACCCGGATCTTGAACATCCGCGCGAAGAGGTAGTGTCCCAACTCGTGTATCACCACTAAAATTGACAGGCTCAGAACAAACTGTAACGCCTTTATTAAAAATGTTTCCATCCCGTAATGTTTCACACGCCAACGGCGCGCCAATTATTCACGTCAACGCATGCTGCTCATTCGGCGCAAACGGATCATCCCGGGCGACGCGGCTTGCTGTTTAACGTGTTGCTTTAATGTATAAATTTACTTGCTATCTCTCGTGTTTCAGCATCGCTCTCCACGTAATCGTCCAAGGACGGGGAAGCGACGAACGATGCCTGTTTGATTGTTTTTTCTATCAGTTGGCTCATTTGCCGGAAGCCAATACGTTCCTGCAAGAACAGCTCCACTGCCACCTCGTTGGCCGCGTTCAGGATGCAGGGCATGTTCCCTCCCACCCGCACCGCCTCGTACGCGTAGCCCAAGTTAGGGAACCGCTCCCTGTCGGGCCTCTCGAAGGTTAGCTTGGAGAGCTCAAAGAAATCGATCGGCGGGATATCGAGGCGCAACCGTTCCGGGTACGAAAAGGCATACTGTATGGGAGTGCGCATATCGGGTTGCCCCAGTTGCGCTATAACGGACGTATCCTCGAACTGCACCATCGAGTGCACGATGGATTGCGGGTGCACCAGCACCTCGATCTTCGCCGGGTCCACCCCGAACAACCATTTCGCCTCGATCATCTCGAACCCTTTATTGATGAGGGTGGAGGAATCGATGGTCACCTTCTCGCCCATGCTCCAGTTGGGATGGGCCAGCGCTTGTGTTTTTGTCACGTGGCGCAGTTGATCCGCCGAGAAGGTGCGAAACGGGCCTCCGGACGCGGTAAGCCATATCTTGGCGATCTCGTTACTCCCTTCGCCGTTAAGGCATTGGAAGATGGCTGAATGCTCGGAGTCGACCGGTAACAGCGGCGTTTTGTGCTTAAGCGCCAAGGACGTGATCAACTCACCGGCTACCACCAGGGTCTCTTTGTTGGCCAACGCGATGGCTTTCCCCGCGGTGATCGCGCGAATGGTGGGTTGCAATCCGGAGAAGCCCACCATCGCGGTAAGCACCATGTCTACGGCTTCGGATTGAACTGCCCCCTCCACGCCTTCGGTTCCGCACCACACCTTGATCGGGAGGTCGCTCAACGCTTCCCGCAGCTGTTCGTACTTCGACTCGTTGGCTATCACCACGATCTCCGGCAAAAAGGCACGCGCCTGCTCGATAAGCAGCTCTACCCGGTTATTGGCGACCAGCGCGTAAGCCGTGAATCGCTCCGGGTAGCGCGCGATGACATCCAGTGCCTGCGTACCGATGGAACCGGTAGAACCCAAGATAGCTATATTTCGTCTTTTACCATCCATAACGTATATCGACCCCGTAAAACGTGCAAAGATAATAAAAATAGGCTGTTTCACCTATCGCGGGCAAGCAGAAAAAGTCAGTCAACACGGCACGCCTCGATGTCCTTGCTGCTTAAAGATTTAGTGAACGCCTTCCGTGAAACGGGAAATGGCTTGCAATGCCTCCCCGATACCGTGGGCAATGACCGACCGGCCTCCCATCGCCACGATCCATTGCCGGTTCTCTTCATCCACGATCAGTTCCAGCGGGGCCTCATTCGTTATCCGGTACCCTTTTCGGGAGAGGGCCTTGGTGGTCCAGCGCGCCATCAACCCGTTGGGGTTTTTCACGCGGGTGGCGATTGGCCAGCTCAATTGCTTCTGCACCACGAAGCTGCCATACTCTTTGTCGAACTCGTACGAGGGGTGGTGAAACACGGTGTCGAAATCCCCGTTAAGCACCATATCTTCCGGGACTCCCACGGCTACCCCTTTCCCTTTCTCCATGAGCCACAGCTTATCGGCCACCTGCATGGCGGTCTCCAGTTCGTGCGTGGAGATAAAAATGGTTTTCCCCGCCTCGCGTGCCAGCTTCTGAAGCAGGAGCATGCTATTAATCCGGTTGGGCAGGTCAAGGTGAGAGGTGGGCTCATCGAGCAAGATAACAGGCGTGTCTTGTGCCAGCGCGCGCGCGATGAATACCCGTTGCCGTTCTCCGTCGGACAACTCGTGAATATTTCTTTCTTCAAAGCCGTCCAAGTAAGTCATCGCTATTGCTTGGGATATCACTTGGTTATCTTCTTCGGCGAGGCTGCCGAGCCACCCGGTGTAGGGATCACGACCAATCGAAATCAACTCCCTCACCGTGAAAGAGGCCGTGGCCTCTTGCCCGGCAAGCACCACCGATACACGGCGCGCGCGGTTGGTCGCGTTCATTTCCGCGAGGTTGCTCCCATCCAGCCGGATAACTCCTTCGAGGATGGGCTGCAGGCACGCGATGGAACGGAGCAAGGTGGATTTCCCGCACCCGTTTTTCCCGATGAGGGCAATCATCTCCCCTTTATCGGCCGCGAGGGTGAGGCCCGACTGAATGATACCCGCCCCTCTTTTACCCGGGTAGCCTATGCTAACGTTATCAAGTTGTACAAATGGCATGTGCTTATCTATCCAGCAATCCTTCGGGGAGGCGCATCTCCACGCGCCTGCGGTCCTCGTCGATCGCAATCATGAAATCCTCGGTGGCAGGAATTAATTGTTCTTCCTCGTCATCACGGACCACCACGAACAGCACGTTGAGGGTGGAATCGTCCACCTCTCGGATCTCACCCAGGTACTCACCCTGCTGATCCACCACCTCGAACCCGATGAAAAAGTTCCAATCGCCCTCCTCCTCTTCACGAGCGCCCAAGACCATCTCGCGAGGGAGGAATACCTTCTTATCCACGAGCTTCGATGCGTCCATCTCATCCTCCACGTGCTCGAATTTCACCCGGGCAGCCACGTCCGTGGTGCCCGTGAATTCTTCCACGAAAAAGGGGACCGGTATGCCGTCCATCTCCAGAAAGTAGAATGTCGCGTCGAGGTCGGCATACGCCGCCTTCTGGAAATGGAGCGTGATCTCGCCACGTATTCCATGGGGCTTGCGTGTACGCCCTACCGGCAGGATATCTTTCTCGTGAATCATCGGGTTACCGTCTTCGCTGGAAGCGAATATTTTTCAGTTTATCGCGGCTGGGGGCCACTTTCACATCGGGGATGGTAAATTGGTCCCCGTCCATTTTTATCTTTCCTCCCGATAGCTCGCGGAGGTCGTGAAATATTTTCGCGTCATCGGCTTCCTTGTTCCATTGGGCGTAAGATTTTTTCATCTGGGTGAGCAGGAGCCTCACGAGGTGTTCCCGTTTTTCGCCCTCTTCCATCTCTGCCGCGATTTTCACCATCCGCTCCATGATCTTTCCGTAATGACGGTACCGCATGGTGGGTCGGCTATAATCCAAGCGCCCGGGGGACGAGTAAAGGTCCTCTTTTTTAATGACCTCGTAGGGATACTCGATCTCCAACTTGAAATCAGACATGATGGCCAAGTGATCCCACAAGATATGCTTGAAGTTATTCACGTCCCTCAAGTGGGGGAACATGTTCCCCATGATATCGATCACTGTGTAGGCGCATTTTGTACGCTCTTCGGGATCTTGGATACCCACGCAATGATCCACCATGTTTTGGATATTGCGCCCGTACTCCGGCAAGATCAGTTTCTCTTTTCGTGTATTGTATTGCATATGTTACAAACTATTCTTAATTTCAATTTTTAATTTGCTCGTCACCAATCGCGTTACCTGAGCTTGAGCCGGTCTCCCTCCTCCGGAACGTAATCGTAACTCTTCTTATTTAACCGGTACAGGTTGCGCAGTCGGATGCCATACTTTTGCGAGATGCTGTACATCGACTCGCCTACTTGCACCGTGTGCTCCTCGTAAGGCTTGTCGGCCCTCGTCTTCTTTCGTTGAAAATAGACGATATCTCCCTCGCTCAGCGGGAAGTCGGCCGGCACCTCGTTGTACTTGAGTAACTCCTTTTCACTAAACCCGAACTCGTTCGCAATGCTCAGGAAGGAGTCGCCCTCCACCGCGATCACGTACACCAAGCCGTGGGTGATGTAGGGTTGGTGTGTCCACGACACCCGCGCGGTCTCCTGCCGGCGCATGGATTCCCGCTGGCTCCGGCTCACCCCGCCGCGGTACTTGGGATCATCAAACCGGTACAACTCGTAATCCTCGATCAGCTTTATCAACTTGTTGGCATATGCCCTGTCGGTAGCGTAGCCCAACTTCTGCAGACCCCTCGCCCACCCCTTGTAATCGGTGACCGAGAGATCGAACAGCGGCCGGTAGCGCGCGCCGTTCGCGAGGAACTCGGAGTGGTCGCGGTAGGATTCTTCCACCCTCGAGTATTTCCGGAAGCAGTCGTTGGGGGTATCGTCCGGAGCGAACACCCGCGGGCCGCTCCAGTCCCGGTGACACTTGATTCCGAAATGGTTGTTGGAGTTCCGCGCCAACTCGCTCATCCCGGCCCCCGATTCCAGTATACCTTGCGCCAATTTTATCGACGCGGGGATACGGTACCGGTCCATGTGCTCCCTTGCCAGGCTGCCGTAAGTGTTTATATACGTTTCGTAGGTCGGCACCCGCCCTTGCCCGTGCAGTGACGGAAAGAAAAATAAAAAAGAAAGAACCACGACGAGCGGAGAAATATGGCTATATTCGCGAAACAACTTATGCATGATTTATGATGAAAGAAATCAATTTAACCACAAAGATAGCTGTTTATCCGTTAGAGGAGTGCACCGACGTTGAAAAAAAATTGATTGACGCGGCAAAGAAAGCCGCGTTAACCGCCTACGCTCCTTATTCGGGTTTCCGGGTGGGGGCGGCGCTGTTGTTGGAGAATGGTGAAACCTTCATCGGCAATAACCAAGAGAATGCCGCGTACCCTTCGGGGCTATGTGCCGAGCGGGTGGCCGTGTTCGCCGCCCACGCGGTTTATCCGGACCAGAAGGTAACGATGATCGCCGTGGCGGCGTGGAGTAACGGCAAGTTCACCGATGCCGCCATCACCCCTTGCGGGGGCTGCCGCCAAGTGCTGCTGGAAGCCGAGAACCGGTTCAGTTCCCCCATGAGAATCCTGATGTACAGCAACGAGGCCATCTACGTGGTTGACAGCATCAAGAAGCTGCTCCCGCTTAGCTTTGGCGATGAAATGCTGAAGAAGTAGGGCCAAGGGATATTAAAATGAGGCTTCGTAGAGCGACACCAAGTACCATTGGTTATCGATCAGCTCGAAGTAGTAATCGGCATAAATGCCGTTATTGATGCCGCGTATCTCTACCACGGCGGTATCGTTTTGGAAACGCACCACCTGATAATACTGGTCGTACGCCCGGGTTAAAAAGGTACTATCGTACGTGAGATCGAGCATCTCCCAGTCGTACCTCCCGATCTCCTCCTCCATCGGGGCCATCCCCTCGTGCTCCGAATCGGGGACAATCGCCTTGAGGGGAAATCTGATCCGGTTCAACTGGAAAGACTCGCGTTGGCTAAACTGCTGAAGGAATTGGTCAAACTCCTCCGCGGTTTGCAACGCTGCCGATTCACTGGAATCCGTGCTCGCCTCGCTCTTTGCCTTATCGGCTCCCTGCCCTGCCCCTTCCCTTTGAGTGCAGGAAATAATAAATAGGAAGAAAGAAAAGAAAAGAAAGAGACGGTTTGGTTTCATTTTTTTTACGTATGGATAATTTGTTTTGCACCTGTTTCCCACAAAGGTACAAAAAATCATGATAACCAACGAGTAGAAGAAATATTTTTTCCTATTTCACGAAGTGGAAGCTTCCCTTATGAGGATAAGAGAAAATATCCCTATCTTTGCTTTTAGTTAAAACAAGCTGTAATTTGAGAACAGTTGTATTGTATGGAAGATTCAGAAATCATTTTACTTAACATCCATGGAGAGGATAAGCCGGGACTGACCGCGGCGCTCACCGAGATATTGGCGAAACACGGCGCGTTCATCCTGGATATCGGACAAACGGATATTCACCGGAACCTCGCGTTGGGGATCTTGTTCAAGTCGATGCACGACAATTCGGGCGAGATCATGAAAGACCTGCTGTTCAAGGCATACGAGATGGAGGTAACCATCCGGTTCACCCCCATTTCGGTGGAACGCTACTCCAACTGGGTGAACATGCAGGGGAAGAACAGGTACATCATCACGTTGCTGGGGAGGATACTCACCGCGCAACAGATCGCCTCGGTTTCCCGCATCATCTCCGAGCAAAACCTCAACATAGACAACATGTTGCGGCTCACGGGCCGTATCCCGCTGGACGAGAAGGAGCGCGCGGCCAAGTCTTGCGTGGAGTTATCGGTACGGGGAACCCCCATCGATCGCCAGCAAATGCAGGAGAAATTCTTGGAGTTATCCGCCTCGCTCAATTTCGACATCTCTTTTCAGGAGGAGAGCATGTTCCGGCGCATGCGGCGGCTGATCTGCTTCGATATGGATTCTACCCTGATCCAGACGGAGGTGATTGACGAGTTGGCCGAGAAAGCGGGCGTGGGCGAAAAGGTGAGGGCCATCACCGAGTCGGCCATGCAGGGAGAGATCGATTTCACCGAGAGCTTCCGTCAACGGGTCAAGCTCCTGAAAGGACTCGACGAGGGGGTGTTGAAAGAGATCGCGGAAAAACTGCCCATCACCGAAGGCCTCGAGCGGCTCATGAAGGTGCTGCAACGGGTAGGTTTTAAAACGGCTATCCTCTCGGGAGGCTTCACCTATTTCGGAAACTACCTGCAGGAGAAGTATGGGTTCGACTACATGTATGCCAACGAACTGGAGATCGTGAACGGGAAGCTTACCGGCAATTACGTGGGCGACGTGGTGGATGGAAAGAGAAAAGCAGAGCTTCTCAAGCTGATCGCTCAAGTGGAGAAAATTGACATCCGCCAAACGGTGGCCGTGGGCGACGGCGCCAACGACCTCCCCATGTTGGGAATCGCGGGATTGGGAATAGCTTTTCATGCCAAGCCGAAAGTAAAACAAAATGCCGAGCAATCACTCTCCACCGTCGGAATTGATGGCATCCTCTACTTCTTGGGCTACAAGGATTCGATGCTTGACAGCGAAATGCTCAACTACTAACTGGCAAAAACAGCGAATATGGATTTAGTAGACATCATTGTAAGCCGGATTGATGGCGATTCCGAGTTGAAGAGGCCCATCCACGCGCTGGTCTGTTTCACCGAGAAACCAACCGGTAAGCGACTGGGCATCTTGGCGGCGCACTTTGCCATTTCGCGATTGGAGAAGTCATCCATCACTTTTCTTCATCTCTTGGAGCCCCGCAGTCCCGGGGTGCCGGTTGAAGACACGCCAAAAACAGACGAGGAACCGGAGATATTGGACAGCGACATCTACCAGAACAAGACCTTCGCCGGCATCATCGAGAAAGCCGAGAAGAACAAGGTAACGATCCGCACCTTCGTCAAGCGCTCTCGCGATCACGTGTCTGATATCCTCAAGACATCCAAGGAACAATCATGCAACTTGGTATTGCTGGGAATCGACTTCCACCGGTTTAATCCCGCGCTGTGGCAAAAATACTACCGGCTAAAGAGCAACCCTTCGCACTCCGACAGCTACGTGTTCAGCCAGTTTCATGCCGACGAAGCGCGGGTGCTCAACGATATTGCCGCGCTGATAGACCGGAATCCCGTGGCAACGGGGCTCTTTATGAACCGCGGCCTGGAAAAAGCAGCAAGGATATTCGTGCCTATCTTGAGCGCTGCCGACGTGCAGATGCTCCCTTACGTGCATTTCCGGTTTGCACAGAAAGAGGGCATGGAGCTAATGATCTGGGACGCGATCGGGGCCATCAAAGCTGACGCGAGGATACAGAAGCTCTACCAGATGATCGTGAAGAAGACCGACGGGAAGGTGATGCTGTGGGACAACAACCGGAAGATAGAAAAAGAATTTATTGAAGAACAAGACTTGGTGATCATGGGCATCGACGGTTGGGGCAAGCTGCTTGCCACCCCGCTGTCGTGGACCAACTCGCTCCCGTCCACGTTAATCATCAAAGACAATATGCTATAAACCACTATGGAACCTTCTGCTATACAAAAACGGGTGGATACGATTCGCTCCCACATCGCTAAAAAACAGCTAAAAAGAGCCTTGGACGGCGTTCGAGAACTGTTAGACATACAACATAACTGGGTCTTTTCCGAAAAACTGACGGAGCTGGATACCCATTACCGGTACATGCTGCATTACCTTATTGAAGGAGAGAAAGACCCGGAACGGGAAGCGATATACGATAAACTGACACGCGATATATATACCCTCGCGGTGGATGTCTCCGATGGACTTTTGGCGCGAAACAGCTCTTCGTTCTTCTTCGAAAAGACGAGGACGCAGAACGCACACGCGTCCGTTTCGATAGACCAGTACGCGGAGATAATTGCCAAACAGGCCGACACGTTCTCGTTTATCGGCTTACTGGAGGAGGGTGCCGAGAAGGAGAGCAGGATCCGAGAAAACCAGATCGCTCGTGAAAACACGGTGCGAGATCTCTTTTATACCGTGTATGTTTCGCCGAGAGACCTTGGCCCCGGTGAACAATCGGCGTCGATGCAACGCTTCTTGGACAACGAGCTGGTATCGGTAACGGCCAAGAGCATGCTCCTCGCGGCGCTCACCCTGAACATCCTGCAACGTTTCGACGACAAGAAGATCAAGGTGCTTTTGGACGCGTGCCGCCACCCCGAGGCGGAGCTTGCTTCGCGAGCCATTATCGGCCTTATCCCCATTTTTCAAGTGCACCGTTCGCTCTGGCCGCTCTACCCCGGTTGCGTCAACCGGTTCAAGCTGTTGTCGGACGATCCGGTATTCACTCGCCGGTTCATGGCCGCGATCACCGGTTTTATCCAGGCACACGAGACAGAGAAGATCACCAAGAAACTCATGGAAGAGATTATCCCCGAGATGATGAAGCTTAGCCCCATCATCGGGAAGAAGATAAACTTGGACGAGTGGATGGGAGAAACGGGGTTCGACGAGAAGAACCCGGAATGGCAAAAGATCATCGACGAGAGCGGGCTGACCGATAAGCTGCAAGAGTTTACCGAACTCCAGATGGAGGGAGCCGACGTGTTTCACTCCACCTTTGCCAACCTCAAGTCGTACCCCTTCTTCGGGGAAATGAGCAACTGGTTCCTCCCTTTCGAGCCGCGCCATAGCGCGTTGGGGAGCCTGTTTATCGCGAAGGGGGAGGGAGACTCGCTGATCGAGACCCTGTTCGAGTCGTCCTTGATCTGCGACTCCGACAAGTACTCGTTCTGCCTGAGCATCCAGATGATGCCGGAGAACTACCGGAAGATGATGATCGGGCAACTGGGTGCCGAGGGCGACGAAATAAAAAAGATACAGGAAGAGGAACGAGCCTTGAACCCTTTCCGGGAAGAGGAAACCCTGATCAAGCAGTACATTCAGAGCCTGTATCGTTTTTTCAAACTCTTCTCCCGTCGCGCGGAGTTCACTGACATCTTCGA
>JBBACU010000051.1:0-10211 GCA_041656815.1 Proteiniphilum sp. | reverse complement strand
CCGATGATTTACTTGAAAAAATGTTGGCCAATCCAAAAGCAGAATCCATGATCATTGCACTGTGTTGTTCGGTGATGGTTAAGGACGATTGAGAAATTGTAAAATATAAAATGTTATAGTACAGAGACATAGATAATAATGCATTTCCCTTCTATTTCTTTGTCAATGGTTTGAGGGAAGTGCGAAACATGAGTAATTTATTTCATTTTACCGGAAACTTGCCTAAACTCGTAGATGAATATGACATTGATGTTGATTATAATAGACTATATGATAGCTTCATGAAGTTTATGGAACTATCGTCTTTGAGTGTCGACAGATATAAATTGGCTTAACCTGGAAAATATGATAAACATCGACAAATATCTGCACTCAGTCTCCTCTTTTTTACTGAAAGCTTGGGAGATATACTGTAAACATAGAAAAGGTTTGTCGGGGCAATTGCGTTTAGGCTTGTTCTTTTCAAAGTCCCAATACAGGGGATTAACGGATATTCCAAGACTTTTATAAGTCCTTTTTCCGCTTTTCGAGACACAAATCATTAAGGGGTTTTCACCATTTGATAATGTTTTTGATTTGTAACATAGTACATTAACTGTTGCGCTCATACGGTTTTCCGGTTTACATCCCGGTTTACCACAACATCGAAAAAATCAACAAAAACAGAGGGAAACGGCGGTAATTTATATAAGGCTATATAAAAAGAAAAAACGCCTGAATGTTTGTATTCAAGCGTTTTAGTAAATTCTTTTACGTGGTGCCACCAGGAATCGAACCGGGGACACAAGGATTTTCAGTCCTTTGCTCTACCAACTGAGCTATGGCACCAACATTGCTTAATTAGCGAGTGCAAAGATAAGCGCATTTTCGGTATTTGCAAAATTTGTGAAAGAAAAACTCGTAAATTTATTCGTGGTAAGGAATTGCTGCCACTCGTGTCCCTGAACTCGCGTGATTTCGCGACGCGTGGTGATTTTTACATCGTGAGGCTTCGGACGCGATTGAATCGCACGTTAAGTGTAGGCGATGAGGCTATCCTTCCGCGATGGGATTCCAGCCTTGCGCGCGAAGCGGCATCTCCTGCCCGTCACGGGTGACAAGGTAGCATCCCTGCTCGGGCTTGGTGATATGCCCCACCAAGCGCGCGCCGGACACTTTTTCCATCGCCTCGTGCAAGGTCAGGGGGACGGTGAAAAGCAACTCGTAGTCTTCGCCGCCATTGAGGGCTACCGTGGTGACGTTCATATGGAACATCTCGGCAGCCACGGCGGTCTGGTAGTCGATGGGGATTCGCTCTTCAAAGAGTTGGCACCCCACGTTGCTTTGCTTGCAGATATGAAGCAGGTCAGACGAAATCCCATCGGAGATGTCGATCATCGAGGTGGGAACGATGCCGTGCCCTTTCAACAGCGCCACGATGTCTTTTCTCGCTTCCGGTTTTAACTGGCGTTCCAACAGGTACTCCTTGCCGGCGAAATCGGGTTGGAAGTCACTGCTGCCGTCGAACACCGATTTCTCGCGCTCAAGCAATTGCAGCCCCATGTAAGAGGCACCCAAGTCGCCCGACACGTAGATGAGGTCGGTATCCTTCGCGCCATCGCGGAAGACGATCTCTTCCTCCTTCGCGCTGCCGAGGCAGGTGATGCTGATGGTAAAGCCGGTGAACGACGAGGTGGTGTCGCCTCCCACGATGTCCACGCCGTACACTTCGCACGCGAGTTTCAGCCCGCTGTAGAAGTTTTCGAGGTCTTCTACCGAAAAACGTTTCGAGATGCCCAGCGAGACCGTGATCTGTCGGGGAGTCCCGTTCATCGCGTAGATGTCGGAAAAATTTACCACCGCGGCCTTGTAACCCAAGTGTTTCAGGGGGGTGTAGACAAGGTCGAAATGAATTCCCTCCAACAGTAGGTCGGTGGTAACTAGGGTCCGTTCGTTACCGTGATCCACGATCGCGGCATCGTCGCCCACTCCCTTGATGGAGCTCTCGTGAACGAGTTGGATATCGCCCGTCAGGTGGTCGATAAGGCCAAACTCACCGAGCGTTGCTATTTCGGTTCGTTGCATAAATAAATTTCAATTGAGGATTCAAGTACTACTAATAACACACGCGAGGATGTTACGTTTTTTTAAGGAGCGAAACTTCATAAAAAAGAGGTTGTCTACTATGCTTCGCGAACAGCGGCATATATATAGACAGCCTCTTTCGTGATTTAAAAACGAATTAAATCCGCTGGATGATAGCGCGCATGATCTCGGCCATCTTGGGTTGCGCGATCTTCGCGGCTTCCTGTACCTCCTCGTGCGATACCTCCACGATCTTGCCAATGACTCCGAGGTCGGTGATGATGGAGAAAGCGAGCACCTTCATCCCGGCGTGGTTGGCCACGATCACCTCGGGGACGGTGGACATGCCCACGGCGTCTCCCCCGATGACGCGCAGGAAGTTGTACTCGGCCGGCGTCTCAAAGGTGGGCCCTTGCAGGCCGATATAGACCCCGTGCTGTAGCTTGATATCTTTCTCCTTGGCAATCTCCATGGCCAGTAACCGCAGTTGCTTGTTGTATGCCTCGCTCATATCGGGGAAGCGGGTACCCAGCTCGGGATGGTTCTTCCCGTGGAGCGGGTGCTCGGGGAACAGGTTGATGTGGTCTTCGATGAGCATGATGTCGCCCACGTCGAACGACGAGTTCATCCCTCCCGCGGCGTTTGATACAAACAGGTACTCGATACCGAGTGCCTTGAATACCCGGACGGGGAAGGTAACCTGTTTCATGTCGTAGCCCTCGTAATAGTGAAAACGCCCTTGCATGGCCAGTACTTTTTTCCCCCCGAGGGTGCCCACGATAAGCTTGCCACTATGGCCCTCCACCGTGGAGACCGGGAAGTTCGGGATCTCGGTATAGGAGATCTCCTCCCGGTCTTCAATTTCACGGGCCAACTCTCCCAGGCCGGTGCCCAAGATGATGGCTGTATTGGGTATTTCACTGATCTTGCTTGCCAGGTAATCGGCTGTTTGCTTGATGGTTTCTAACATGTTCTCGTATTTTATTATTGAATGATTTTTTTTCGTCTTCGTCTACAAAAGAGATCCGCACCGGGATGTAATAGAGCATTCGTTTCATGGCTTCATCCAGGAAAGGAAGTGCCCGGAAGCGGACCGCGTCTTTCTCCGTGGTGAGGATAATTTTATTGGGATCGTCCACCGCCGCCACCATATCGCGCATAGAGCGGATATCCTCCTTGGTGAAGGCGTGGTGGTCGGGGAAGAACTTGGTGTAGAGGTTGTATGTCTTGTGCTCCAGCTTGTCGACCAGCGGGCCGGGCGAGGCGATGCCGGTGACGAGGAACAGGTGCTTCTTGCGAAGGTCGTCCAGCTGCAGTGCCTCCTCTCCCAACCCGGGGAAGACAGGCTTCAAGGCCCCGTAATCGAGCGACGTGAAATACAACGCTTGAAAAGGGTACAGGTCGAGTCCGTTGGTGTAGACTCGAAAGTCGATAGGCTGCATATCGGGATGGCACTTGGTCACGATTACCATGGATGCCCTGCTTTTCCCGGAAAGAGGCTCACGGAGTAATCCCGCGGGAAGCAATCGATCCTCGAACACCGGCCGGTTGCTGTCCACCAAAAGTATAGAGAGGGAGGGACGCACGTGGCGATGTTGAAACCCGTCGTCGAGCAAAATCACGTCGGGGCGTTCCTCTTGCTTCATCGCGGACATTTTCTCGATGGCGCGCACCCGGTTCTTGTCTACCACCACCCGTACACCCGGGAATTTCTGCTTGATCTGCAACGGTTCATCCCCCACGTCGCGCACGCGGGAGTCGGTTTCCACCACGCGAAACCCCGTGCTCTTGCGTTTGTACCCCCGGCTAAGTACCGCTACCTTGTAGTGTTTGGAGAGCAACTCGATGAGGTACTCGGTGTGCGGGGTCTTGCCGGTGCCCCCCACGGTGATGTTCCCCACGCAGATTACCGGGATATTGAACGATTTCTGTTTAAGGATATTCCGGTCGAACAGCCAGTTCCGCAGGTTTACACCCAGCCCGTACAGCCATGATAATGGCAGCAGCGAACGTCGTATCTCCACGGCGGGGTTGTCCATTTGGCTCATTTGATTTTTAGTTCAAAAGGAACGCGTGCTTGCAGGTAGTCCTGTTGTTTAATGTCTTTGAGCAACAGGAACAGTTCGTGGCTTTCGCCCAAGTATTCTTTCAGCACGCGAGCGGTCAGCTCTTCCTTGGCAGGGTTGAAAAGCTCTTCGAAACGGGTGCGGAGCCGCGGGTACTCGAACACCACGTAGCTCTTGCCCAAATTGGCCATCTCAGCGGCTATCTCGATGGCTCTCTCGATACCACCCAGTTCATCCACGAGGCCAATCTCCTTGGCTTGGTTGCCGGTCCAAACACGCCCTTCGGCATAGAGCGCCAGCGAATCTTTCGGAATGTCGCGTCCTTCGGCACATCGGGTAAGGAAGAGGTCGTACCCCCGTTCTACCATGGCTTGAAGCATTTCACCTTCCCGGTCGTTAAGCGGGCGGGTGATGTTCCCGAAATCCGAGAACTCGTTGGTCTTTACCTCATCCGTGTAGATCCCGATCTTTTTGGAGGTACCCTCCATGTTGGGGATCATCCCGAAAATCCCGATGGAGCCGGTAAGCGTGGTGGGTTGCGCCACGATCTTGTGGGCGTTGCTGGCAATGTAGTATCCTCCCGACGCCGCCATATCGCCCATGGAGACAATTACAGGTTTTTCTTCTTTCAGTTCGGTGATTGCCTTCCATATCTGTTCCGACGCGTAGGCGCTGCCACCTCCCGAGTTCACCCGGAAGACCACCGCTTTTATATCGTCGTCTTTTTTCAATTTCCGGATCTCGTCTACCATGTATTTATCCTGTATGCCGGTTGCCCCGGTTCCCGAGACAATATTTCCGGTGGCGTACAAGATGGCGATCGAGTTTTCGGTCTTCTGTACCGCTTTCGTTCTCACCGATTTCATTTCGGTGACCGTGGCCGAGGGGATTTTGCGCTCTTTGTCGATACCGAGAAGCGCACGCAAGTAGTCCTTCATTTCGGTTTCGTAGAGCAGGGTGTCCACGAGGTTGGCGGCCAGTAACGACTCGGCCGGTTGCAGCAGGGTAAAGGTGTCTGCCAGAGAATCGACCGCCGCTTCGGTGAGGGAGCGAGAAGCGGCGAGGTCGCCCCGGAGAAAACTCCACGCGTCGTTCAGGTAAGCGGTGATTTGCTCCCTGTTCTCGTTACTCATCTCGTTCTGGGTGAAAGGTTCCACTGCGGACTTGTAGGTGCCCACCTTGAAAATCTGCATTTCGATTCCCAATTTATCCAGCGCATCCTTGAAAAAGATGGGAACCGAAGAAAGCCCGTGCAGGTCGAGCATCCCTTGGGGGTTTAACGCTATCTTGTCGGCCACAGAAGCCAGGTAGTACCCTCCCTGAGTGTAGGTGTCGGCATACGCGACAATGAACTTGCCGCTCTCCTTGAAGCTTTCCAGTTCGTGGCGAATCTCCGCGAGGGTCGCCATCGAAGCCGTGAGCATCCGTGAATCGAGGTAGATCCCTTTTATCTTATCCTCGCTCTTGGCTTTCCGGATCGCGCTCACGATATCGTTAAGTCCCATGGGCAGGGGTTGATCGGGAGCGATCATCGCGGTGAAGGGGTCCTCCTCGGGTGTTCGCTCCATGATGGGGGCATTCAGGCGTAGGTTCAACACGGAGTTATCCTGAAGCACGAATTTTTCAGTGGACAGGGAGCTCATAAACGAGCCCATCGCGCCGAAAAAGAGAACCATCGCGACCACGGAGAGTAAAATATTCGCGATTACGAAGCCCAACGCGGAGGCAAGCATGATTTTCAAAAAATCTTTCATATGATTGAAATTATTGATATTCAAAAGTATCATATGGAACTCGCTTTAATCATATTCTTGCGTTTAATGATTTGTGAGCTCGTTTCATACAGGAAGTTTTAATCGATTTACTAGGACAAAAATAAATAAAAAACAGATACACTGCAATTTAAAATTACACATTCTTTAAATATTTTTACTTGGCCTCTTTTCAAGCAGGTCGTATATTTGGGGCGCGAATGAAAATGACTGCGACTATCAAGGACGGTTTTTTCTTAAAAAACAATAAATACAAGTAAAATAAGCAGGCTCGCGCAGCTTTTTTACTTATTTTCCATCTATAGAATGAACTGCGATGTAAAATGGATGATTCGCGACTGATAATAGCGTGTAAGAAACAGGACCGTGATGCTCAAAGAATATTGTACGAGCGATTTGCTCCTACGATGATGGCGGTGTGTTTGCGTTATTGCAGGGAAGAAGAGTCTGCGCGCGACCTGTTGCACGACGGGTTTATTCGCGCGTTCACGCAGATTGGCTCGTACTCGGGCAAGGGTTCTTTTGAAGGCTGGCTAAGGAAAATTTTCGTGAACTTGGCACTCGAAGATTACCGGAAGGAGAAACAGAAACTCAAGTTCATCGAGGAGTATGGGCACTTGTCCGCTTACGAGCAGGATATTCCGGAGGATGACCCGCTCGATATAGGAGATATTCCCAGGGAGGAGGTCTTCGAGATGATCAGAGACTTGCCACCGGGGTATAGAACGGTGTTCAACATGTTTATTTTTGAAGAGATGTCGCACAAGGAGATCGCCGGCGCGCTGGGGATTAACGAGGCCGCGTCACGCTCTCAATTTTACAGGGCAAAGATTCTCTTGCAGAAGAAAATTTCGGCCATGCTTAGTAAGAACGCACAAAGGCAAATACAATGAGTTTGGATAACGACATACGGAAACAATTTCAAGATAAGCTCAGCGGCATCAAAGCCAGTGTTCCCGCCGACGGGTGGGAACGGCTGGAGGAGGCGTTGAACGCGGCCCCCGCGGCCCCCGTGGCGCGCTTGCCGCGCAGGCGATGGCGCTACGCCGTTGCTTCAGCCGCGGCCGTGCTCTTGCTGATCGTCGGCAGCTTGCTGCTGGTGCGGCAACCATGGGATCAGGGAGGCCCGATGTTGACGGATTCGGCCGCGCCGGCGCCTTCTACCCGTCGGCCTTCTACGCCGGTAACGGAACCGGAGCGTATAGCGGATGATGCCGGGCGGCCTGAAGTCGTCCCGCGACACCCGGCGACCGTGGAATCAGGCGAAGCATTGCTCGCGGCCGAAACCCCGGTCTCCCGGAAGGGGGAATCGATCGTTCCCGCCCGTCCTTCCGCAATAATTGCCGCCCCGTCGCATCGCGAAAGAGTGGAGAAGGCCATTGGCGCGATCAACGCCCGCGGGCTGAACGCGATGGCAACCCCGTTTGAGCGGGAGGATCGTTCCGAAGAAACACTGTTTGCCGAGACGGGGCATAAAGGGTTGCTTGCGGGGCACGCCCGGCAAGACGATCGGGAACCGCTCCTGCTGGCAGTAAGCGGACGGGGAGGGCTCTCCTCCTACCAGCAAACAGTGAATACGCCCATGACCTTACGCGGAGCATCGGCCGCGGCAAACCAGCCGGAAGAGGGACAGAAGAATGTTTTCGCATCCCAGAAGGTAACCGACAACGTGGCGGAAATGGAGCACGACCAACCGGTTTCTTTCGGGATTACCGTGTCAAAAGCTATCGTGGACAATCTTTACATCGAGACCGGACTCGTCTACAGTTATCTCTACTCCAAGACGAGGAACGCGAGCGCCAACTTTAAAGAGAACGAGACCCAACGCCTCCACTATATAGGCGTGCCGCTGAACGTGAACTACAACGTGTTTTCTCTGCACCGGCTCAACGTGTACGCGTCCGTCGGGGGAATGATTGAAAAAGATATCCACGGCGATTTTCGCCGCCTGGGTGAAGGAGAGACAATGATCAACAGCCGTTCGGAGGAGATGGAGGTCACCAGTATCTCGCAACGCAACCCCCAAGTGTCGGTCAATGCCGGGATAGGGCTCTCTTATCCTGTTTATGACCGGTTACGATTGTATGGAAAGATCGGGGGATCGTACTACTTCGACGCGAAAAACGAACATAAAACCATCTACTCCGACCGGAAGATCGTGATGGATCTGAACGTCGGGCTGCGATATGAATTTTAGTATTAATAGAGAATAAATTAGTTTGAAATGAAAAAAGTTGTTTTATTTCTATCGGTTGTCGGGGCGACTCTCCTGATGACCTCTTGCTTGGGAGAAAGCGAGACTCAGTACAGTGGGACACCGCTATCGTATATAACCACGTCGGAATCGGCAACGGTTTACGCGCGAACGACCGACGGGTTACCCATTACTTCCCCGGGAATCAAGATGGAGTCTCCGGGTAGTTTCGTGTTTATCGCCTACTCCTGGAAAGAAAGCCTGAATACCATCACCGAAGAGGGCATATACAATGCCACGGTGAGCGATATCTCCGATCCGATCGAACAAACAAATCTCGTGACAACCGACGCGCCGGAGGCAGAGCCCGAACTCCCGCTGAAGGCATTTGAACAGGCCTTGTACGCGGGTGCCTATTTTGATTATCATTGGATTTTCGGGTACGCGTACGAAGAAGGAGATGGCAACCGGAAAGCGCTGAGATTTTATCATAACCTGGAAGAAGGTACCGAAAACAAGGTGGTCATTGATGTCCGCTTGGAAAATGTGCCCGGAACGGTGGACAAAGATCAAACCGACATCTTGGTCGCGGCAGATTTAAAAGTGCTCAATGATTATTACGCGGCGGACTTGTCTTCGGGCGGACGAAAAGACTTAAAGGTGTACTTCCGCTACTATGTTGAAAAAACCGACGGTACCGTTGAACTCTATGAAACACCCCAACCGTACACGATGACGGTTGCCAAGGAATAGGGCTTCCGTGCCGGAATAGTTAATCGAGGCTGTTTCAACGAACGTTCGTGAAACAGCCTCACTTTTTTTCGTGCTTTTTCGTTATTAACAAGAATCTTGTACCTTTGCAGTTTAAAAGTCAAAAGGGAATGTGGAGAGATATTTTTGTTGTCATGGCACAATTGCTGGTCGCGCCACATGTAGCATGGAGGGAGCTGAAGAGGGAACAGAAAACGTCTCACGAGTTTCTGTCCCGTTACTTGCACCCGCTGTTTGGCATCATCGCTCTCGCGTCCTTTTTGGGGGGATTATGGTTTGCCCGCGACGGGGGCCTCGAAAGCGCGCTCAAGGGAGCCATCGTGAACGTGGTCTCGGTATACGGGGGATATTTCATTGCTTCCTATGTCTTGGCCGAGACCGCGAACCGGTTTGGCATTGAGAAGAGTACCTCGCGCTCGCGGCAGTTTGCCGGTTACGCGTCGGCAGTACTCTATTTGCTGTATATTGTTACCCCCTTCCTGCCCGGTTTCTTTATCCTTTGGGTGCTCGTGTTATACACGGTGCACGTGGTAAACACGGGAGCCCTTTTTTTCTTGCAGGTGCCGGAAGAGAAACGGGTTAACTTCTCGCTTTTGGCATCGGCGCTCATCGTGCTGATACCGGTATCCATCCACTTGCTTTTCTCAACTTTGATGAACGGATGAAACAGACACCTATCAACATACGGAATAAACGTGCTTCGTTCGACTACGAACTGCTCGATACGTTCACGGCAGGAATCGTCCTTACCGGCACGGAGATAAAATCGATCCGTCAAGGGAAGGCCAGCCTCGTGGATACCTATTGCCTCTTCGAACGGGGCGAGTTATGGGTACGTAACATGTATATCGCTGAATATTTTTATGGCACCTATAATAACCACTCCGCCCGGCGCGACCGTAAGTTGCTTCTCAACAAGATAGAGTTGCGCAAGTTGACGCGGTTGACCAAAGAGACCGGTTTTACCATCATTCCCGTTCGCCTGTTCATTAACGAGAAGGGGTTGGCGAAACTGGTTATTGCCGTAGCCAAAGGAAAGAAAGAGTACGATAAGCGGCAGTCGATACGAGAGAAAGAGGACAAGCGAGCCATGGACCGGATGTTCAAGAAGTAGCAGGGTTGCATGGCTAAGGACTGCATCTAAGGCTTACCTGGAGCCATGGACAGGATACTTGAGAAGGAGCAGGGCTGGGGCGAGAGCGTTGCAGGTAGTGTTTGATTGTTTTTGGTTAACATTTTAATTGGTTTTACTTTATGGGGTTTCGTGACGATATATTAACCCCGGCTTTTCGAAAGTCGGGCCCTACCACGTTATGGCTGCTGAAAATTATCTTGCCCATATCT
>JBBACU010000050.1:0-10225 GCA_041656815.1 Proteiniphilum sp. | reverse complement strand
AGTTTGTAGGACTCGGTAAAAGGGGTGCGATTCATGATGGAGCGTCCCAGCGTCACCTCGTCGGCATATTCAATTTCATCGCCAATCGAGACACCGCGAGCGATGATGCTCACCTTCACGTCATACGGTTGTAGCTTGCGGTAAATATAAAAATTGGTGGTATCGCCTTCCATGGTAGCGCTCAGGGCCAAGATCACCTCGCTGACTCCACCGGCTTTTACCCGCTCCTCAAGACTGGCAATTTCCAAGTCAGACGGGCCGATGCCGTCGATGGGCGATACGATACCTCCCAGCACGTGATAAAGCCCGCCAAACTGGACGGTCCGCTCGATGGCCATCACCTCTTTCACGTTTTCTACCACGCATATAACGGAACTGTCGCGCGATTTATCCGCGCAGATGGCACACACTTCCGTGTCGGAGATATTATGGCACGAGGAACAGTAGTTGATTTCTTTCTTCAGCCGGAGCAGCGTGTCAGTAAAATGGGTGATCGCTTTTTCATCTTGGCGAAGCAAGTGAAGTACCAGGCGAAGTGCTGATTTTCTTCCTATTCCCGGAAGTTTCGCAAATTCGTTCACTGCATTCTCAAGTAAAGCGGAGGGGTAGGGATTGTTCATCGCGTTGCATCATTCGTTCACCGTGCCAAAGATACGATGATTCCATTTATTCGACAAATCTCTTTTAAAAAGCGATAATTTCTTCACTTTGTTTATTTTTTATTCTGATTTCGTTTTTTGTTACGTATAAGTTTGTAAATTTGTAACTTTATTTTTATTTGTGATACGATTGCATGAATAGCCATTGCTTGTCAAAAACTTGGGCGATGGTGCGGCAGTTTTATCGCGTTTTATTTCAGGAACAGGCGAAATTTCAACTGGTAACACGAAAATTTATAAAAAGGGAACAGGAATATGAAGGTACTTTTGGCGACAAGTAAACCATTTGCCGTGGAAGCCGTGGAGGGGATAGAATACATTATCGAGTCGGCAGGACACGAGTTGGTGAAATTGGAAAATTACGACAATAGATCCCAATTGCTTGAAGCCGTGAAGGACGCGGATGCCGTGATCGTCCGCAGCGATATTATTGACGGAGGCATTATGGCGGCAGCTCCTCGTTTGAAGCTGATTGTACGCGCAGGCGCCGGCTACGACAACGTGGATCTGGATGCCGCTTCGTTGGCAAATATATGCGTGATGAATACCCCCGGTCAAAACGCGAATGCCGTGGCTGAACTGGTGCTCGGGATGATGCTTTTCATGCAACGCAATCAATTTGATGGTACGGTAGGGCGCGAGATAAGGCACCGCCGCCTGGGGCTTTACGCGTTTGGACATGTCGCCAAGGGTGTGGCTCGTATCGCGCGGGGGTTTGATATGCCGGTGTATGCTTATTCTCCCACGCTCACCCACGATGACCTCCGGAAAGAGGGCGAATATGGCGTGATAACCGCGTACACTAACGTGGAACTATTCCGGAACTGTGATTTTATTTCGTTGCATATGCCCCTTTTGGAGGAAACCCGTCATTGCGTGAACTACTCCCTGCTGTCGTTGATGCCGAAGGATGGACTTCTTATAAATACCGCCCGGAAGGAACTGGTGTTGGAGGCCGACTTGATTCGAATCATGGAAGAGCGGCCCGCTTTCCAATACATTACCGATATTCAGCCGGACAGGCACGAGGAGTTCCTTGCCAAGTTCGGGAGCCGCTACTTTTCCACCCCTCGTAAAATGGGTGCCCAGACTACCGATGCCAATAAGAACGCCGGCATTGCAGCGGCCAGCCAGATCGTCGCCTTTTTCAAAAATGGAGACGATACTTTCAGGGTGAATTGATTAATGTGCCAATGTGCCAATGTGTCAATGTGCCAATGTGCTAATGTGCCAATGTGCCAATGTGCCAATGTGCCAATGTGCTAATGTGCCAATGTGACTAATGTGCCAATGAGACTAATGTGCCAATTTTCTTAGGAGCGAGCGCAGAGCCAAGTTTGTTTGAATATTTTCGATAAGCGATGTGCAGAAGGCAAATTTGTTTGTATTATGCCGTCGCGAGAATTGAAAATCGAGGAGCGAAGGCGACTCAAAATACCTAAGTTTACTGAACTTTGCCAAGCGGCGACAGAAAATGGGCGAAGTGAATAGACATTATATTGATTAAGGAATAGGATAATTGATAATCAGGTATCTAAAATCTTATTCGATATAAACTCTAATGAGACGAATGTGATGATTTGACAATTTAATTTTGAAATGCTGAAATGCTGAAGTTTTGAAATTTTGAAATCGAAAACATATGAAGAAGTATAATTTCAACGCCGGGCCGTGCGTGCTCCCTGAGCCGGCCATTGAATCGGCCATCAAGGCGATACGTGATTTTGACAACACCGGCATCGGTATCCTTGAAATTTCGCACCGGACTCCCGGTTGGGAGCGGATCATGAAAGAGACGGCCGACCTGTGGAAAGAGTTGCTCCGTATTCCCGACAATTACAAAGTGCTTCTATTAGGCGGAGGCGCCAGCACCCAGTTTTTCACCATACCCGCCAACTTGATGAAAAAGAAAGCCGCTTACCTGCAGACCGGCACATGGGCGAAAAAAGCCATTAAGGAGGCCAAGTTTTACGGGGAGGTGGAGATCGTGGCTTCGTCGGAAGATAAAAATTACTCCTATATTCCCAAAGGGTATGCCATTCCTACCGACGCCGATTATTTTCATATCACCTCCAATAATACCATTTTCGGAACCGAGATGCACGAGGATATCGACAGTCCGATCCCGTTGGTGGCTGATATGTCGTCCGATATCATGAGCCGCCCCGTGGATGTCTCCAAGTACGGGATCATCTATGGTGGGGCACAAAAGAACGTGGGACCCGCCGGCGTGGCTTTCGTGATCGTACGCGAGGATATTCTGGGGCAACTCGACCGGCCGCTGCAAACCATGGTCGATTACCGCACGCATATCAGCGACTCCGATAAAAACCGCTCCATGTTCAACACGCCACCGGTATTCTCCATCTTTGTGATGCACGAAACCCTCAAGTGGGTGAAAGAACAGGGTGGTCTGGAAGCTATGTATAAGCTCAATCAAGAAAAAGCGGCACTTCTCTACAATGAGATCGATCGCAACCCGTTATTCATGGGTACCGCGGCCAAGGAAGACCGATCTATCATGAACGTCTGCTTCGTGATGAGCGAGGAGCACAAGGACAAGGAAGCCGCTTTCATGGAATTCGCGAAAGAACGGGGTATGGTGGGTATCAAAGGCCACCGTTCCGTGGGTGGGTTCCGGGCATCCATTTATAACGCTTGTCCCAAGGAAGCCGTGGAAGCATTGATCCAATGCATGCAGGACTTCGAGAAGCAAGCCTGATTTACTATAAAAGAGAAAAAATAGAAACCCTCGCGGGCCGTCTCGACATATCGAGGCGGCCCGTCTGTTTTTGTACCCTCCTGATCCTGACACCCTTTTTTGATTATTTAACTTTAATATTATTACGAGTTTGGTTTTTTATTACGAAAAAAACGTAGGTTTGCAGCGTTGGAAGGATAAAATGTTTCCACGAAAAAGAATGAAATCATATTAACAACGTAACGATAATAACATTATGGATCGATTAACGCATCAAGAAGAAAGTGTAATGCTGCACGTGTGGCAGCTTGGCGAATGCGCCATAAAGGATGTGGTGGACCGGATGGAAGAGCCCCGGCCTCCTTATACCACGGTCGCCTCTATTTTTCAGAACCTCGAGAACAAGGGATACCTTTCAAAAAGAAGGTTTGGGAACGTGAAGGTTTTCAAGCCAAAGATATCGGAATCGGCGTACAAGCGTCATTTTTTGTCGGGGGTAGTGCAAAGCTACTTTGACAACTCCTACAAGGAACTTGTGTCGTTTTTCGCGAAAGAACAAAAGATCACCACCGAAGAGCTTTCCGAGATCATTCGGTTAATAGAGAAAAGCAAGAAATAGTCTAATTTTAATCCGTAAACCATGCATCCATTTTTCATATACCTGCTACAAGTAAACATTGCCCTTGCATTGTTTTATCTCCTGTATGCATCCATGCTGAAGAAGGATACTTTTTTAAGGCTAAGGCGTTTCTTTTTCCTGTCGGCTATTCTCTTCTCGCTCCTTTATCCCCTTTTCACCGTTCCGGCGTTGAGCAACGCGTGGATGTTTCCAACCGCGGGGACCGAAGAGGGAACCGTGATTACCACGGTAACTATTGGTGAGCCAAGCATGGTCGTGATAATTGACAATGATGCTCCCGCCCCTGTATCTATTCCTTGGGCAACGATTCTTTTCCTGCTCTACCTGAGCGTCACGCTTGTTTTCATATCGCGATTTTTTGTCCAGCTTGGGTCTATTTACAGCATTCGTGCTAAATGTGAGAAACGAACGATTTCGGGAACGACCGTCTATCATTTAAAAGAAGATGTCACTCCTTTTTCATTTTTCAACCTCATTTTTATTCATGAAGAACAACATCCCGGAACGGAGTTAACTCAGGTGCTACTGCATGAACAGGCGCACGTGAAGCAAGCCCACTCGGTTGATATCGTGTTGGCCGAGTTGCTTTGCATCTTCTTCTGGTGGAACCCGTTCGTGTGGTTAATGAAGCGAGAAATGATCATGAACCTGGAATACCTGGCTGATAACGACGTCCTTCTCGAGGGCTTCGACACGCGAGAGTACCAGTACCATCTTTTGCGGTTGACGTATCACGAATCGGATGCTCCTTTAGTAAATAACTTTAATATATCACTATTAAAACAACGAATTATGATGATGAACAAAACCAAATCCCCCACGTTGCGGTTGGTGAAATACCTCGCGATTTTCCGGTGTGTTTTCTACTTGTTACCACAAACAGCGTTTACGCGAGCAATGATGAAGAAGCGACGGCCGCGCGTGAAACAAGTGACCCCGCTACCGAGTTCACGAGTGTATCAAGTGTAGAACCCGTTTCCGACCCCCCGCCCGTGAAGAAAGAAGCGGTGACCGAGGACATCTTTGTTGTCGTGGAAGAGCAACCCCGATTCCCCGGTGGAAACGAGGCAATGATGAAATTCCTTTCCGATAGTATTGTTTACCCCAAGGAAGCGCGCGAGAGAGGGATCCAGGGACGTGTGATCTGTAATTTCCTGGTGATGAAAGATGGCAGCATTGACTCCGTGAACAGTGTACGCGGTGTTGATCCGTTATTGGATGCCGAAGCAGTGCGGGTAATCGAGTCCATGCCCAAGTGGGAACCCGGCAGACAGCGTGGCCAAGCGGTAAATGTGCGGTTCACGCTCCCGGTTACCTTTAGAGTAAACAAACCTGAAGAAGAGTCCACGAGTGAAGAATCGAATGTTCTTATCGGGGACTTGAGGACAAATGAAGCAAGCATGTCTGTCTCGGTACAAGTAATGCAAGATCAGGTTTTTCCCGGTGGTGAAGAGGGATTCATGAGATATGTTTCCGACAATATACGCTATCCTGTAGATGCACAAGAAAAAGGTATCCAGGGATTGGTAAATGCCACACTTACATTCAGAAACGATGGATATATCGGTGGTGTTGAAGTCCAGCCTGATTCGGGAGATGAAGCCATTTTGAGCAAGGAGGTACTTCGGGTGATAACGAATATGCCGGAATGGGAGAAAGGAGCATCATTTATAATGTCAGGCAGGGTTACAGGCTCCGGTTCAAGCCCGATACAGGGAGCTTCCGTGGTTTTAAAAGGAACCCACCAAGGCACGATAACGGATGGCAATGGAAATTTTCAACTGGCAGTACCTTCTAAAGACGCGACCGTGGCTATTTCTTTTATAGGGTATAAAACCCAAGAGATCGCCTTGGCAAGCATACGTCCTTCAAACGGAGGGTTAACTAAAAGCATCCCGGTTGTTTTCCGTTTACAGGGCGACGATGGTTCTACTTCCTATACAGGGCCTACTCCCGACAATGCAGTTGTTGTTGTGGGATACTCTTCTAATTAAAGATGTCGTCGATTCCCTCGTTCTCCACGACCGGTGCATTGCCCCGGTAGAAGTCGGGGGAATAACGTTCCGTGCCGTGGCAGGGGTTAAATCCTTCGGGGATATCGAACGTGCCGTTATCGCTGTAATTCAACTCCGGGTCGGCGTATACCTTTTGGTAAAACAGGCCGTGAATGGGCAGCGCCATGCTGGCCCCTTGCCCATATGCCATCCGGTCGAAGTGAATGGAACGCTCTTCACCGCCCACCCAGCAGCCGGCGACCAGTTCCGGGGTGAACGACATGAACCAGCCATCGGAGTTGTTATTGGTGGTTCCCGTTTTGCCTCCCATCGCCCCCTTCAGGTTGTATCGCCAACGCAGCCGGTTGCCGGTCCCCCCGTCTACCACCGCCGTGAGCATATCCAGCATCTTGTACGAGGTGGACTCGCTGAAAATCTCCCGCATCTTGGGAACGAACGAGTCAAGCTCGTTCCCGTTGGCATCTTCGATGCGAGTGACCAACACCGGTTCCACGCGTATCCCTTTGTTGATAAACGAGGAGTAGGCGCCCACCATTTCGTACACCGAGGCATCGTTAGGTCCCAAGGCCAAGGAGACTACCGGGTCGGCTGGGGTCTTGAGCCCGAACGATTGCAGCATCCGGGCGAACGCGTAAGGGGAGAACTGCTTCATCAAGTAGGCGGTCACCCAGTTACTGGAGCGTTGCAGCCCCCACTTGATGGTGACCGTCTCACCACTGGTATGGCCCGGGTTTCTGGGAGTCCACTCCTCGCCGGTTTCGGTCATCAGGGTAATGGGTTGATGGGTGAGCTGATCACAGGGAGTCATCCCTTCCTCCATGGCCAGGGTATAGAGATAGGGCTTGATGGTGGAGCCGATCTGGCGCTTGCCGGTGGTGACCATGTCGTACTTGAAAAACTTGAAGTCGGGACCGCCCACGTAGGCCTTCACGTTGCCGGTGTACGGGTCCATGGCCATGAAGCCGGTCCTTAGGAAGTTTTTGTGATACCGGATGGAGTCCCACGGGGTCATCACGGTGTCTATCTCTTGGTGTTCCCATGAAAATACTTTCATTTCCACCGGGTTTTCCTTGAAGTTCTTCAGGATATCCTCTTCGCTCATGCCCCCGCTCTTGAGTACGCGGTACCGTTCCGTCTGTCGCATGGCCACTGTCATCAGGTGTTCTACTTGATCGCTCACCTCCCTTGAATAAGGCGCGTATTTCGCTCCTTTTTTCTCTTGAAAGAATTGATCTTGAAGGTATCCTCCCATATGTTCTCGCACGGCTGCTTCGGCATGCAGTTGCATGCGTGAATCGATGGTGGAGTAAATTTTCAGCCCGTCGGTATAAATATTATAATAGGAGCCGTCGGGTTTCTTGTTCTTGTGGCACCACCCGAAAACGGGATCCTCTTCCCATGCTACCGAGTCTTCCACGAACTGCTGCCGTTGCCACGAGGCGTAACTTTTTCTTTCCGGCTTTTTGGCCATCATTATTTTAGCCAAATGCTGGCGGTAGTAAGGAGCGGAAATATGGATATGATCGGAACGATTGAAATCGATTTCGATGGGCAGCCGGGCGAGTGAGTCCCGTTCCGCTCGTGTAAGGTGCCCCGCTTTTCGCATCTGTGATAACACCACGTTGCGTCGTTCACGGGTTATGTCCGGCCGTCGTACCGGGTTGTAAAGGGAAGAGTTCTTTAACATGCCAATCAGCATGGCAGCCTCTTCCACGGTGAGATCGCGGGGTGTCTTATTGAAATAAGTGCGCGCGGCCGACTCTATCCCGATCGCGCTATAATTAAAATCGTACTTGTTTAGGTAGAGGTTGATGATCTCGTCTTTGGTATAGTAGCGCTCCAGCTTGGCGGCGATCACCCATTCCACCGGTTTTTGAAAGACACGTTGTACTTTGCTGCTTGCCCGGGGTGAGTAGAGCAGTTTCGCGAGCTGCTGGGTGATGGTGCTGCCCCCCCCGCTCTCTTCTTGTTGCAGGATAAGTGTCTTGAATATGGCCCTCCCTAATCCGATAATATCGATTCCGGAGTGGGAGTAGTAGCGGATGTCTTCGGTAGAGACCAACGCGCTTATGAGATGGGGGGAAAGGTCGGAATAATCCACGAAGATGCGGTTGTCATCGCTTAACGAATAGGTGAACAGCAGCTTGTTGTCTGCCGAGATCACTTGGGAGGCGTACCTGTCGATGGGGTTTTCCAGTTCCTCGATATCAGGCAGGTATCCCACGGCACCGGTGGAGACAAGCACGAAGAACAATATCGCGGCTGCCACCGCGAGCCCGAACAGCTTCCACATGATTTTCACGATACCTCGTTTGTTCCCGTTCTTTTTTGTTTTTGCCTTGTTACCGGCAGTCCTATTTTTCTTAGCCATACCTTTTTATCTGTCCCCTCTTGATTGTTGCACAGCGGGATAGTCCGACGCGAAAGTACTCAAAACCATTGTAACCAAGAAGGAAGATATATTAAAAATAGTTTTTGTGCATTTTGTCTCGTGCCCTCGTTTCCCGGCGGAGAATGAATGCGTCGATCTGTTCACGACAATTTGTCAAGGTGTGAACGGAGAGCGGCAGGGGTGTGTCCAGTCACGATGAAACGCTACTTCCCCTTAAAATGTGAACGTGAATCCGCCCGATGCGTTAAGCCCTTGCGCGGGGTGCCCGTACCAGATATCGTATTTCCGGGACAGCAGGTTGTTGACCTTCACGTTGAGCGAGAAGGCGTCTGTAATGGAGTATATCGCGCCCACGTTGAGGTCGTTGATGGCATCCATTTTGATGTCCGCTCCTTCGAAGCGCGTCCACCGATCGCCGGCAAAATAGTAACCCACGCTGAATTTCAAGTTCTCCACCAAGTCAAGCGTGGCACGTGCGTCTACCTCTACCCCGGCTTTATTGTACGCCTTGGCATCGGCAATAGCTTCCTCGTTAATGACGAGGTCCGCCACGTCATAAAAATTCTTTCTCAGCCGCAGTGAAAAATCCAACGGCGCCCACACGTTCGTGTGTACCATCCCTCCCACGAAGGAGTGGGAGAGATCGCCATATACCGGCTTGAGTGCCTCTATGAAGGACCCCGGGATATCTCCGTTGGCGGGGTCATTGCCGTTAAGCAGCAAGAAGTGCGCGTCGTCGGTCTTGCTGAATCCCCCGAAGAAATCGAAGCGGAACCCGCTCACTTCACCGATCTTCACGCCTGCTTCCAGGTCCACGTACGAGAAAGAGGGGCGAACGTTTCCCAAGGGAAAAACATAGCGCGACACCTCCATCATATCGAGGAACGTGTTGGGGTGGTAGCCCCCGTGTATCTTCGCGTAGAGCGATGAATGGTCGGTCACCCCCCACCGGACATCCGCGTTGGGAACGACCCGTACTTGGGTGTTGCGTGCGTTTTGGAACAACACGTCAGCCCCCAGTCGCGCGTGCCAGTTAGCCCCCCCGAGCAGGATGTAAGGGGCACCGTTCAAGAGGAAATAGTTGTTCAAGTCTCCTTGGTACAGCGTGGAAAGTATCGACCCGTCCACGCCCACTTTGCTATCGCCCTCTTGAAATGGCCAAGCAAAGCCCGCCATCGCGTGCACTTGGTTCCCTTTTATGCCTTCCAAAGAAAGCGTCTCGCCGTATTTCGACGAGAAGTTTTTGAAGTCAATAAACCCGTTGAAATTCAGCGCGTCGGTCGCCGAGGATTCCAAGGCTACACGCGCGTTCATCACTCCCAGACTCTGATTTTCGTTGTTGAAGAAGCGTGGCTCGCCAAAGCTATTTCCGTAGTAATTGAACATTGAGTGGAGGTAGGATAGCTGCATGTCAAAGGCGAACGCGTCCGCGAGGTGGCGGTAATCGAGCCCCCCTATATTGTCCATGGTAAATGCCTTGTTATCGCCGGGGTCTGTCTCTTGCGCGTAACGTACATCCCCGTTGGTAGAGTTATGTGCAAACGTGAAAGCGAGCCGGTGTTTCTTATCTTCCAAGATCCGGTAACCCAGCGCTCCGTCAAGGTTGGCATAATTGCCCGCGTGAAATGTGATGTACCCTTTATCCTTGCTATACGGGATCGCCGTCATGATGTCTCCCGGCTGAGGGAGGGCGATTTCCAGCGGGGGGGTCGCCCGGCCTGCCCACGTGGAGTAATTGGTGTTGGCTTTCTGGACGGCAGGCTCTCGTAACATGGGTAACGAGGTGATTTTATTGGCATCCATCAGGGTGGGGTTGAA
>JBBACU010000049.1:0-10225 GCA_041656815.1 Proteiniphilum sp. | reverse complement strand
CGCTATATACGGTGGAACGGGAAAAGGGAAGACCACGCTGCTGAACAGCCTTTTTTATCCCGAGTACCGAGAGGGTGGCACGCTCGCGTGGAACAACCAGAGCGACTTGAAGCACCTGCCGGTACCGGAGTCGGTGTACGTTACCCAGAAAGCCTACCTGCTCACCGGGACGTTACGGGAAAACTTCGAGGGGCATTCCGACGAAGCGATCGAAGAGGTATTGGAGGCGGTAGACTTGGCAAGTTGGCGGGCCTCGCTTCCCCACGGATTAGGAACTTGGTTAGGAGAGAATGGTGAAACATTGAGCGGGGGGCAACGGAAGAAGCTACTGCTCGCGCAGGCACTCTTGAAGAAACCGCAACTGCTGGTGGTGGACGAACCCACCGCCGGGATCAGTTCCGAGAACGCAATCGCCATCTTTCAAAATATTCGGCAACGTTACCCCGGTATAACCATCCTGATGGCAACCCACCTTACAGACTTCGAGCCCGTCGTCGATAAAATCGTCAGGATATAATGTCGCCGTTTCCCGAAGTAAAAAGCCGCCATTTCCCGAAGTTATAGGATAAAATCGTCAGGATATAAACTCCTTGATTACATCTTGCCGCCGCCGCGATGGCTCACGTGGTCGACGGCCGGGGAGATGTTAAAATAGACTCGCTCCACGCCAAACCGGTTATCGCCCAGCGAGAGGTAGTTCACTTTGCCGCCCCTCAAGAGCTTGTCTTCCCCACCAAAGGTGTACCCCAAGAAGGGCAACAGGTCATACTCGTGCGCGACCTTAATCACGTAAAAGGGCGTTTTATCCGACATCCCGTCGCCCGTGCTGATGATCGCGTCCTGCACGGCTTTTCGCTGGCGTGCCACCTTTCTATACTCGTCGGTATTGTTCTGTTGCGCGAATACCAGTAGCTTCGCGTTTAAGGCGCGCAAGTTGAACGGGTCTTCTTGAAGCAACGCGTCCGCGTACTGCAGTATGTTTTCGTAGTCGCTTTGGTTGAATGATTGCTTTGACAGCACTTCCGCTAACAAGTTGTTATAGGATGAGGTATCCGTGGGAACGTATCCCGGCTGGTACGCGTAGCCAAAATAGAGGTGGCGACTCTCTTCGAGGGTCAACTCTTTTTCTGCCGCTTGGTATTTTTGCATCAAACGGGTAAAGTGATACGGGGAAGAGGGTTCTTTCGTGGTGCGTTCGATCAGTTTAAGATCGGGCGCGTCAAAAAACTCCTCCTGTGCTTGTACAGCCAACAAGAGGGCTGCAAACAACGCGAGCAATATGGTTCGTTTCATACAAATATTGATTAGTAGATTAGTAGATTTGTTGATTAGTGGATTTGTTGATTTGCAATGAACAGTTAGCAATGAACAGTTTCGTAATGTGAATATTTTGTGATTGAATCATCACATCACCGAATCATCACATTAGTCTTATTGGCACATTGGCACATTATTCTCATTAATTTTTCCCTGAAACCGAGACGCTCCGGTCAATCTTGGAGATCAGTCCTTGCAGCACGCTTCCCGGCCCCAGTTCCACGAACTCGGTAGCCCCGTCGGCAATCATCTGCTGCACCGATTGGGTCCACTTCACCGGGGAAGTAAGTTGCGCGATCAGGTTCTTCTTGATCGTTGCCGGGTCAGTTTCACCCACGGTCGACACGTTCTGGTATACCGGGCACACGGGAGCATGGATCTCGGTCGCCTCGATCGCTTCCATCAGTTCCAGCCGTGCCGGCTCCATCAGGGGGGAGTGGAACGCGCCGCCCACCTTGAGGGGTAGGGCACGCTTGGCACCCGCTTCCTTCATCAGCTCACACGCTTTCTCGATACCGCTATTGGAACCGGAGATGACAATCTGGCCGGGGCAATTGTAGTTAGCCGCCACTACCACGTCGTCGATTGACGCGCAAATCTCTTCCACCTTTTCGTCGGGTAACCCCAGGATCGCGGCCATGGTCGACGGGTTCGCCTCGCATGCCTTTTGCATCGCGAGCGCCCGGGCATGCACTAACCGCAGCCCATCCTCGAACGAGAGGGCTCCGGCTGCCACCAGTGCCGAGAACTCGCCCAGCGAGTGCCCCGCGGCCATATCGGGCTGGAACTCTTCCCCCAGTGTTTTAGCCAATATTACCGAATGCAGGAAGATGGCCGGTTGCGTTACCTTGGTCTGCTTTAGCTCCTCGTCGGTACCCGAAAACATCGTGTCGGTGATCCGGAAACCCAGTACTTCATTGGCCTTCTCGAACAGCTCTTTTGCTAACGAAGAAGTTTCGTATAACTCTTTGCCCATCCCCACGAACTGGGCGCCTTGACCGGGGAAAACGTATGCTTTTTTCATTTGCGTGTTGTCGTTATGATTTCAATTTTGTGACTCCGTTATATAACCGTTAACCGTCGATTTTGTTCTTTTCGCGGATCTCCACCCGCCGGATCTTTCCACTGATCGTCTTGGGGAGCTCGTCCACGAATTCGATCACGCGCGGGTATTTGTAAGGTGCTGTCACGCTTTTCACGTGTTCCTGTATCTCTTTTGCCAGCGTGTCGCCTGCTCTCGCTTTATATTCCGCGGCGAGTACCACCGTCGCCTTTATAATCTGTCCCCGGATGTCATCGGGTACCCCCGTGATGGCACACTCTACCACGGCGGGGTGGGTCATCACCGCGCTTTCTACTTCGAACGGCCCCACCCGGTAGCCGGAGCTCTTGATCACGTCGTCGGTGCGTCCCACGAACCAGTAGTAGCCGTCTTCGTCGCGCCAAGCCATGTCGCCGGTGCGATAAATATGGTTGTCGTGCACTTCGCGGGTGAGCGCCTCGTCCCGGTAATACCCCTTAAACAGGCCCAATGGGAGTTCTCCGTCGGTGTGAAACACGATCTCGCCCTGCTCGCCGTCCTCGGCCGAACGGCCGTCGTGCGTGAGCAGGTCCATCTTGTAGAGTGGGTTAGGGACTCCCATCGCTCCCGGCTTGGGCTCCATCCACGGGAAAGTGATGATGGTGGGAGCCGTTTCGGTCTGCCCGAATGCCTCCATCATCTTGATGCCGGTCTTTTCGTGGAACGCTTCAAATACCGAGGGGTTAAGGGCTTCCCCCGCGGTGGTGCAATACTCCAGCGCGGAGAGGTCATACTTGCTCAAGTCCTCCCGTATCAAGAAGCGGAAGATGGTGGGGGGAGCACAGAATGAGGTCACTTTATAAGCGGATAGCACCCGCAGGATATCTTCGGGAATAAAGCGCCCCTCGAAGTCGTAGACAAAAACGCACGCTCCCGCGATCCATTGCCCGTAAATCTTGCCCCACACGGCCTTGGCCCAGCCGGTATCGGCCAGCGTGAGGTGGATGCTCTCCTCGTGCAGGTTGTGCCAATACTTGGCGGTGGTAATATGTCCCAGCGGGTAAGTGAAGTCGTGGATCACCATCTTGGGATGTCCCGTGGTGCCCGATGTGAAATAGAGGAGCATGATGTCCTCGTTTTTATTTGTCGGTAGCGGCCGCTCGAAAGGGGGTGCCGTCTCCACGCCCCGGTGGAAATCAATCCATCCGCCGGGTACCTCGCCGCCGACCACCACTCGGTGCTCCACCGTGGGCGAGGCGGCCATGGCGAGGTTCACGTGCTCTATTAACTGGGGATCCCCCGTGGCCACGATTGCTTTAATTCCTGCCGCGTTGTTACGGTAGGTGATGTCCCGGTCGGTGAGCAGGTGCGTGGCGGGTATGGCTATCGCGCCAATCTTGTGCAGTGCCACGATGGCTTGCCAGAACTCGATGTTTCGTTTCAAGATCAGCATCACCATGTCTCCTTTCTTGATGCCGATGGAAAGAAAAAACGCCGCCGTTTGGTCGGATAGCGTCTTCAGTTCTCCAAATGTCAGGTCGCGGTGCTCGCCGCGGTCGTTGGTCCAGCAGAGGGCGCGTTTCCCCGGGTTTGAAGAGGCCCACTCGTCCACCACGTCATACCCGAAGTTGAAGTTGTCGGGCACCTCGATCCGGTAGTTGTCCACGAAATCCTGGTGGGATGAAAACGAGGGTTTCTTTACAAATTTCTCTATCATGATAACCTAATTATAATCGATCGCGGATACAAAATCACGGGTACAAGATCACGGCAAGGAATTTCACCGGCTTGTCGTTCATCGCCTTCATGCCGTGGGGCAGCGATGAGTCGAAGTAGATGCTATCGCCTTTTCCCAGTACCAGGTTTTTCCCGTTGATATTCATCAGCATGCTCCCTTCCAAGATCATGTTGAATTCCTGTCCCGCGTGAATGTTCTTGTAGAAGTCGGTCTCCATCGGTTTAGGTTCCACCGTTACCACGAATATCTCTGCCACGTTATTGGTAAAGCCCGAGGTGAGCGACCGGTAGTTGTACGCCGAGACCCTTTCCACGCTCATCCCCTTGTCTTTCCGGGTGATGAAGTAGGAGTTCATACGCGGCTCGGTGCCGAACATCAGGGTGGAGATATCCACCTGAAATTCCCGCTCGATCCGTTGCAGGAACGATACCGATATATCTTGCTCTCCTCCCTCAAACTGCATGTAATCTCCCAGGTCCACTTCCAGTTTGTGGGCCATCTCCAAGGGAGTGAGGTCGAGTGCCTCACGCAGGCCCTTGATCCGTTCTCCTATCTGTTTCAAGTCAGTTGTCATTGCTGTTTTCTCCAGAATTAGGTAATGTTATCTCTCACTCGCAAAGATAGTGAAAGCCGGGTGCAATGCCAAGCTTGCTTGAACTATTCCGTCAAGCCGAATGAGCAGGGCCAAGCTTGCTGGGGCCATGCCGCGGCGAGGAATAGTCTTGCTTTAGCGAGCATTTCCGAGGCGCATCCTATCTTATACAAAGATACGTTATTTTTCGCTTAAAAGGCGCGAATCTTGCCATTAAGGCGAACCATCACCGCCATGCCCGGGATGAGCCCGATAATGGAGTGGTGGTGCTTGCCCTATTTCTCCGTGTTGGGGGTAGCAGCTCGTCCGGCGAGATAAAGATCATCACGCCTGCCGAGAGCCCTGGCGCGGAGCTCCGGAAGTTGCTGTTCGTGCGCTTGGCCACGAACGCGATCAGGCTCCCGATACCGGTGGATAACCCGGCAATGAGGGTGAGCAGGAAAGCGAAGAGGATCGCTTGATTATCCATAGGTATGTTCATCGTCCGCTATGATGGTTTTCATTATCTCGTCATGGATGACGCGGTTGGATGCTACCATCTCCCGCCCGAAGACGTAGTTGTCCCCCCCGGAGAAGTCGGTACACTTTCCGCCGGCTCGTGCCACGATAAACGCTCCCGCTGCCACATCCCACGGCGAAAGCCCGGGATGGAAGAAGGCATCGGTGACGCCAGCTGCCACGTAACAGAGGTCCAACGCGGCCGATCCCTTGAGGCGGAAGCTGCACTTTTGGGACTGCTTCATGGCCCGTTGCAGGATCTGCCTTCCGTCCTCGTTCAGGCTATAAGGTATCCCGAACCCGAAATAGCCGTTTTCGATGGTGGCGTGATTGCTCACTTGCAACGGGGTGTCGTTCATGAACGCCGGTCCGCCCGTTACCGCCCAGTAAGTATAGTCCAATACCGGGTCGTGCACCACGCCCAGCACCGTCTCGTTATTCCGGGCGAGGGCTATGCTCACCGAATAGGTAGTGTCGCCGTGCACGTAGTTGCTCGTGCCGTCCAATGGGTCGATGATCCAAGTAAACTCCTTCTCCTCGAACGCCACAGTGCCCTCTTCGGTAAGGAATCCCGAGCCGGGCAATAGCTGTTGCAAGCCCTCTACCAGTAGTTCCTCGGCGGCTTTGTCGATATAGGTCACGTAGTTACGCGTCCCTTTCAGTTTCACGTCTTTTCGCTTCAATCCGGCCTGCTCGTTTGTCAGGTATTTCCCCACGGAACGGGCCAGTTGTCGGACGTCATTGCATAAATTTTCGATATCCATAGTTCAGTGCTTGTATTAAAAAAATGGGCGTCGCGAGATACACGCGATTTATTTATCCGGGTACATCGAGTCCCACCAACGGGCGTCATCCTTGAGCCATTTGGCAAACCACGCGTAGATCGCGTTGTTCCACGCGATACGTTTGTCGTAGTCGTAAATCGCGTGGTTTTCCCCCTCCACCTGGATAAACTCTACCTCTTTCCCCAGCAATTTCAGCGCGGTGTACATCTGGATGCTCTCGCCGATGGGCACGTTGGTGTCGGCCGTCCCGTGGAGCAGCAACAGCGGGGTGTTGATCTTGTCGGCATGAAAGAGGGGGCTCTGCTTCACGTAAAGCTCGGGGTTATTCCACGGGTAGCTGCCCGCGCTTGCCCCCGCGCTGTAGGAGTAGCCCCAGTACCCTTCTCCCCAGTAGCTGGTGATGTTGCTGATGCCGGCGTGCGACACCGATGCCGAGAAGAGATCGGTTTGGGTGATCAGGTACTGCGTCATGAAGCCGCCGTATGACGCGCCGATATTCCCGATCTTGGTGCCATCCACGAACGGGTGGGCGGCGACGAACGCGTTCACCCCTTGCACGATCTCCTCCGCGGTTTGGATGCCCCACGCGTTCACGTGGCGGGCCGAGAATTCCTGGCCGTAACCGGTGGTGCCGCTCGGTTGAAGCGTGTAAACCACGTAATCTTGCGCGGCGTACACGTGGAGCGGGTAAGTGCTCTCGAAGGTGCGCGCGGTGGGGCTGGTGCCGCCGTAGTAATAGACAATCAGCGGGTATTTCTTTTCCGGATCAAAACCGGGTGGCAGGTAATACCGCCCCTCGATCCGGTCGCCGAACGTGCTGGTGAAACTCCACTCCTTTACTTCGCCCAGGTTGAGTTTGGCGAGGCGTTCCTTGTAGGGGTCGGCCACGAGCGTCGACTCCATCGTGCGAAGGTTCAGCAGGTAGCTCCGGTTGGAGTTGGAAGCGCTCACGCCCGTGTAGGTGGCCCATTCGCCATTTTCCGCGATGGTAAACGATCGGATCACCTCCTCCTTCAATGGCAGCTGCTCGAATTTCTTCGTCCGGGGCGAGTAACGGTACACGTTGGAGCGGTCCCCCTCTTCCACGCGGTAGTAGATGTTATTGTCCCTCGGGTTCCACGTCTGCGCGTTGATGGTGGGGTTGAAGTCACGGGTCACCGCCTCCACTTTTTTACTGTCTAAATGCAAGATAAACGACCGCGTGTCGTAGCTGTTGGCGATCTGCCCCGGCTCTATCTTCAGGCCGATTCCGCCGAATGCTTCGGGCGCCCCGTGCACCAGCAGCTGTTTCGCGTCGGGCGAGAACTGGGCGGAGTACGCGTAGGTCTGGTCTTTCCAGACGGTGTCGACGGCCATTGTCTCCAAGTTCAGCATGTAGAGCGAACTCTTGCGGAAGGGCCGCTCCGAGAGATCCTCTTCCGTGGTGGAGAAGAGCAGGTATTGCCCGTCGTCCGTCACGTCGTTGAGCGAAGCGCTTTGGCGCCCGAACGTGAGCTGTTGGGTAAGCCCCGTGTCAAAGAAGTGGCGGTATAGGAAGTAGCGGTCCCGGTAGTGTGACTGCCGGTCGTCTATCCCGATCAGCCTTTTCAACCCCCCGGGGTTGCTGATGACCAGGGTCTCTTTGGAGGAGAAGAAGACCGACTGCTCGTCGGGTGCCATATGGAAGCTCTCCTTGGGGAGCCCTTCCGCGATGATCCCGGTCTCCATGGTGAGCGGGTCCAGCGTGTAGATGGTCCTGCCCTCGTCGTTGTCGGCCGTGAAATAAAGCAGGTCCCGCTTGGGCATCCACCGCAACTGGGAGCGATTGGAGGGCTCGGAGAGGATGGTCCGTTTTTGGCGGGTATCGTATATCTCGGTGGAGTTCCGGTTGGTTCCCCCGGGGAGGGTCTCCCGTAGGCTCAGTAACAGGAATCGGCCGCTGGGGGAGATCGAGGAGGTGGTCACCCGCTTTCCTTCCAGGATATCCTTGATGTTGATACGCCGGGTGGGCGACTCGTTAAACGTGTATACGAGCAGCGAGTCGGCCTCGTCGGGTTTTACCTCGACCTTGAACGCGGGCTCGGTCTTATCGTCTGCCGAGGTGAGCATCTTGATCACCAGCCGCGCGTTGTTGGTGAACCCGTTCAGGTTGGCATCCACCGACCCCGACTGGTGTAGGCTGTCGTTCCGCTGCGTCTTGGTAGCCCGCTTCACGCCATCGATCCAGAGCTCCAGCGGGTTGGTCGATGTCACGGTGACTTTTCCCTTGCCATACCTGTCGCCGGTCACGTAGAGCGAAAGCAGCTGGAACGCTTTCCCCGCGTCCGGCTTGGGCAGGAAGAAAAAACCTGCCGTGTCCGGGGTTAACTCAGTGGAGAAGCGCTCTTGATCGGGGAAAGAGACAGGGTACGAAAGGAGCATCTCGTCGGAATAAGCGGTGTTGTCCAGGTTCACGCTATCCAGCAGCACCGGCTTCTGCACGGTGATGGGGCCGAACGAAGCTATCTTTTTTGGCATAACCGCCTCTCGCGTTTGCGCGGTAACGGGCAAGCACAACCCCGCGATAATGATCAATAAGATTAGGCTGCTTTTCGCCGCGGCAAAACTCGCGCGGTTCCGCTTGTTGCGCTTAACAGGATAGTGTGCAAAAAAGTGTCGTTGCATATCTATATTATCAATATTATTTAATTTAAGTTTCGCTTGTGTCGTATTTACAGCTAAATATGAGACCTATAACTATTTCGTGGGCACCCATCCGATGAAATAGGCGTAATCTGATAAGCTGTTCGAGCGAAGCGAGTTATTTATCAGATAGCCTATAAACTTTTCCGTTAAGCCAAATGAACAGAGCCAAGCTTGCTTGAGCTATGCCATGGCGAGGAAAAGTCTAACTTTAGTGAATCGGTAATGGGTCACTAAATAGTGGAAGTTGAAATATTTAGCTGTAAAATCATTTCCGAAAGTTTAATATTTAATTGTATCTGAGGCTTCTACAAGGGAGTATTCGCCCACGTGAACTGCTTCGAGAACGTCTCCTTCCACCCTTCTGGCTCTTCGGTAAAAAAGGCATATACCGATGATCCCGAACCACTCATCGAAGCGTAGACCGCTCCCATCTCGTAAAGCTGTTGCTTTATCCGGTAAATCTCGGGGTACTTCTTGAACACCGGAGCCTCGAAATCATTTTTCATCAGCCCTTTCCATTCCTCCACGGGCTTTTTAATAATCTCCTTCAACGAGAGAGCGGGTGTTCCCGGGGTAATCATGGCGTATGCCTCGTTCGTGGGGATCGCGATTTCCGGCTTCACCAGCAAGAAGAAGTAGTTTGATAAATCAAGATCGATGGGCTCCAATTGATCGCCGACACCCGTGGCCAGTGATGGCCGGTTACACGTGAAAAAAGGGCAGTCGGCTCCCAACGACGCGGCCATCCGGGTGAGCTCCTCCCCGGAAAAACCCAAGTGAAAGGCGTCATTCAGCAGCCGGAGCATGAATGCCGCGTCCGATGATCCCCCGCCCAGCCCCGCGCCCGAGGGGATCTTCTTGAGGAGGTGGATGTCTACCGGCGGAATCGCCTTTCGGGAGGCGACCAATCGCAAGGCTTTCACTGCCAGGTTGTCTTCTGTTTTACACGTTGCCGGTAGGCCGCTTTGAAAAAAACGATACACCGGCTCCGTCGCGGCAGTTCCCGGTACCCGCACAACCTCCAGGGCATCCTTGAGCCCGATCGGGTAAAAGATGGTTTCGAGGTTGTGGTACCCGTCCGCCCTGCGGGATAGAACATGAAGCCCTAAATTGATTTTCGCGTTGGGGAAACAGATCATTGTTTGCCTTTTTATGCAAAGATAGTGCGCTATTCCGTTAAGCCAAATGAGTAGAAGGCAAACTTGTTTGCATTATACCATGGCGGGGAATAGTCTGATGAAATCGAAAGCCGAGCGCAACGCCAAGCTTGCTTGAGCACTGCCGAGGCGCCTCCTATTCTTATGCAAAGATAGTGAAAGTTGAGAGACAAGTCGAGAGTTTATTCTCGAACTTGTCCGAAACGCATCCTATCTTATCTTCCGAAACGCATCCTATCTTATCTAAGGATAGTGAATTTTGCGTTTAACCACACTTTGTAAATCGCTGTGTTGCATGAAGCTCTGGACGCAGTCATGTTAAAACTCGAATGCGGCCCTGACCCCTATTTGCTTGAAGTCGGTTTTATGGAACGACCCGAAAATGCCCGCGTTAAAGAACCGGTTGCCGATGCCGTATCCCAGCTCCGTGTAGGAGACGATTTGCGGGGTATA
>JBBACU010000048.1:0-10282 GCA_041656815.1 Proteiniphilum sp. | reverse complement strand
AATGGTCTCCAGGTAGATCGCCTTGGTGCGGTCGTCGATAAGCGACGCGATGCTCTCCACCTTGTCCCCATCGGCAAACTTCACGTGAATGCCTAGCCGCGCGAACGATACCTTGAACTGGTTATAGGTTCCGCCATACAAGAACGATGAGGAGACAATATTATCTCCCGCCGAAGCCAAGTTATGGATGGCGATGAACTGCGCGGCCTGGCCCGAAGAGGTGGCCACGGCGGCCACGCCCCCCTCCAAGGCCGCCATGCGGTTCTCGAAGACGTCGGTCGTGGGATTTTGTAAACGGGTGTAGATGTTCCCGAATTCTCTTAATCCAAATAAATTCGCACCGTGCTCGGCACTTTTGAATGCATATGCTGTGGTTTGATACAAAGGAACGGCCCGTGCACCGGTGGTGGGGTCGGGTTCTTGTCCCGCGTGAATTTGCAGGGTCTCAAAATGCTTTTTTTCCATTTTTCCAAAATTAAATTTCTATAACAATAAAGGAAATAACGGAAAAATGATATGTTTTGTTCTAAATATGCAGCAGATTAACACTTATTCCGCGAACAGCCTGCTCCGGGCTACCATGCAAGCCCCGATTATGCCCGCCTTTTTTTTGAGTTTTGTAGCCACGATACGCGAATCTTTATTGACCAAGTTGAGCGAGTATTTCCGGATAGAGCTCCGGATGGGTAGCATGATAAAGCCTTCTGTTTCGGCTACCTGTCCTCCAATCACCACCAGTTCGGGATTGAAGATATTAATAAGACCCGCGATGTATTTGCCCAGCGTGTATCCTACCTCTTCCACGATTTCGATGCAAAGGGGGTCTTCCATATTGGTAGCTTTAATGATATCGGTTAAAGTGAGTTTTTCTATGTCCTTCACCTGATCGGTAAGGACGGTGCTCTCTCCTTTGGCAATCCGCTCCATGAGGGTCCGGTGGATGGCCGACCCCGACGCCTCGGTCTCGAGGCAGCCCTTTTTCCCGCAATGGCAAAGAATCTCGTTGTCGAAAATGGGAAAATGGCCAAACTCACCCGAAAACCCTGATTTCCCGTAATAAGGCTTCCCGTCGATGATAATGCCAATACCGAGTCCCCACGAGATATTCACGAAGATGACATCCTTTTCTCCTTCCACGGCTCCTTTCATGTATTCGCCGTAGGCCATGGCACGGGTGTCATTATCGATCCCCACGTTGTAATTCAATCGCTTCGTTAGCGTCTCGGCGAGCGGTATCTCGTTGAAATAAAAGCTGCTATAGCTATAGCCCGATTCGGGATTTACCCTTCCCGGTATGTTAAGGTTGATGTTGTAGATCTTTTTCTTGTATTCGCCCGTCTTATTGATGAAGTCTTGAATATGGCCGCATAGCATGTCGAGTGATTCCGGCGTGTTCTCGTAGGTGTAGGGAATGCCCATCTGGTGATCCACGATATTCCCCGTGAAGTCCATCAGAGCGAGATTCAGGTGATGACGGGTCATGTCAACTCCCACGAAATAGGCCGACGAGGGGTTCAAGCCATACACGATGGGGTGACGCCCCCCCGGCGTGTGCACCTTCCCGAATTCATCAATTAACCCCTGCTCTTTTAGCTCGGTGATAAATTTGGTCACGGTGGGCACGCTGAGTTCAAGCTCCTTTGACAACTCAGCGATGGTGTCGTTACCCGTGGAAATAAAATGGTTGATGATGTCTTTCTTGATCAGGATATTTTTTGGGCTCTTATCGTTTTTTAAAAAGAAGTTCTTTACCATGATGCGCGTGTATTAAATAAAACAATGTAATGTGCCTCGATTATTTTTGCTCGTGTATCGCGTTGTTTCACACGGGAAATAAATGTGATAATAAATATATTGAGATAAAGCCACAAATTTACGAAATAAATTGAGTAATCAAAAAAGAATCTTCTTATGATCGAGTTTGCACCGATTCTTAGGTGTTTTTTGTGTTTTTTTATATCTTTGCAGGAAATAGGATTCGCCTCGGCATTGTTCAACGAGTCAGGCTATTTCAAATACTTAGACTATTTCTCGCCATGGCAAAATGCAAGCAAGCTTGCTCTTTGCTCATTTGGCTTAACGAAATAGTTCCGCGTTCGGCATAACGAGTAAACTCGTTTTGCTCTCGCGTTCGAACGACACGATTTGAAGCAACAACCATTATAATATCACAAACAACCTAAAAACATAAATTAGTTGAATATGAATTACTTCTATCTTGTACCCGCTGCTTCGATAGCAGCATTGATTTTCGCGTATTACTTCTTTAAAAAAATGATGAAGGAGAGCGAAGGCACTGAAAAAATGAAAACCATCGCGCAGCACGTGCGGGATGGAGCCATGTCGTACCTTAAACAGCAATACAAGGTAGTGGTCGTGGTGTTCATCATCCTCGCTTTGCTCTTTGCTGCCATGGCCTACTTTGGACTTCAAAACAATTGGGTTCCCTTTGCATTCCTGACAGGCGGTTTTTTCTCGGGCCTGGCCGGCTTTTTTGGTATGAAAACGGCAACGTATGCCTCCGCGAGGACAGCCAATGCCGTTCGACGTTCTCTTAATAGCGGGCTACAGATCGCCTTCCGGTCGGGTGCCGTGATGGGGCTCGTGGTGGTAGGGCTGGCCCTGCTCGATATCTCTGCCTGGTACCTCGTGCTTGACTATTTCGTGGAGGACGCGGACGCGGGGCATAAACTGATCATGATTACCACTACCATGCTTACGTTTGGGATGGGGGCTTCCACCCAGGCGCTGTTCGCCCGTGTAGGCGGGGGCATTTATACCAAGGCCGCCGACGTGGGAGCCGACCTGGTAGGGAAGGTGGAAGCAGGGATCCCGGAGGACGACCCGCGTAACCCCGCTACCATTGCCGATAACGTGGGCGATAACGTGGGTGACGTGGCGGGGATGGGAGCCGATCTCTACGAATCCTATTGCGGCTCTATCCTGTCCACGGCTGCCCTGGGCGCGGCAGCTTTTATCCTGAATCCGGAGATGCAGCGGAATGCCGTCTTCGCACCCATGATCATTGCCGCCGTCGGTGTGTTCCTCTCTATCCTGGGCATCTTCTTGGTGCGCACCAAAGAGAACGCGTCGGTGAAGCAACTGATGGACTCGCTGAACCGCGGGGTGAACGTGAGCGCGATCCTGATCGCCGGTTCCACGTTCGGCATCCTGTACTTGCTGGGCTTTAATAACTGGCTGGGGTTGTCCTTCTCGGTGATTGCCGGCCTGCTTGCAGGAATCATCATCGGCCAAGCCACTGAATATTTCACGTCACACTCTTATAAACCCACCAAAAATATTGCCGCGAGCGCGCAAACCGGGCCTGCCACGGTAATCATCTCCGGGATGGGGACCGGCTTTATATCAACGGCAATCCCGGTGCTGACCATCGTGCTGGCCATCGTGATCTCCTACCTTTCCGCGATACGCTTCGATGTGCAGAATATGGTCTCGGCGGGGAACCTTAGCATGGGATTGTATGGCATCGCCATCGCCGCGGTGGGAATGCTCTCCACGCTGGGCATCACCCTGGCGACCGACGCGTACGGCCCCATTGCCGATAATGCCGGGGGGAACGCGGAGATGAGTGGTTTGGAGCCGGAAGTGCGAAAGCGCACCGACGCGCTGGACGCGTTGGGTAATACCACCGCCGCCACCGGAAAGGGTTTTGCCATTGGCTCGGCAGCGCTTACCGGATTGGCGTTGCTCGCGTCCTACATGGAAGAGATACGGATCGGGATGCTGCGCCTGGGAGATGACCTGTTGGAGTTGGCTAACGGGGAAACGGTAGAGGTGGCGAAAGCCAGTTTCGTGGACTTCATGGATTATTTTCAGGTGACGCTCATGAACCCAAAGGTATTGGCCGGTATCTTCCTCGGGTCGATGATGGCGTTCCTGTTCTGCGGCCTCACCATGAACGCCGTGGGTAGGGCCGCGCAGAAGATGGTAGACGAGGTGCGCCGCCAATTCCGAGAGATAAAGGGAATCCTTACCGGCGAGGAGACGCCCGATTACGCCCGTTGCGTGGAGATTTCCACCAAGGGCGCGCAACGAGAGATGTTATTGCCGTCGCTCTTTGCGATCATCGCGCCGGTGGTCACGGGGCTGCTGTTGGGCGTGGCTGGCGTGATGGGGCTGTTGGCGGGTGGCTTAGGATCCGGTTTCGTGCTGGCGATCTTCATGGCTAATTCCGGGGGCGCTTGGGACAACGCGAAAAAATACGTGGAGGAAGGACATTTGGGAGGTAAAGGGAGCGAGGCGCACAAGGCCACCGTGGTGGGCGACACCGTGGGTGATCCGTTTAAAGATACCTCCGGCCCGTCGCTGAATATCCTTATCAAGCTGATGAGCATGGTCGCGATCGTGATGGCCGGCCTCACCGTCTCCTGGAGCCTGCTGTAACTTTATAAAACATTATCATTCGCCGTGGGTAGGGTTTCGATAAGATTTCGTATATTTGGTGTCTGAAAAAACTTCTGTTTTAGGCACATCAATAAACATTCAAATATCATCAACTATGAGTTTTTTAACGAACGAGAAATTAACTATTGTAGGAGCTGCCGGTATGATCGGTTCCAACATGGCTCAAACCGCTGCCATGATGCGTTTGACACCCAATATTTGTCTTTACGACCCATTTGCATTGGGTCTTGAAGGAGTGGTGGAAGAGATGCGTCACTGCGGTTTCGAGGGAGTAAACTTCACATACTCCACTGATGTGAAAGAGGCTTTCACCGGTTCCAAATACATGATCTCTTCCGGGGGGGCACCCCGCAAGGATGGCATGACGCGCGAAGACCTGCTGAAGGGCAACGCCGAGATCGCTGCCCAGCTGGGGAAAGATATCAAGTCGTACTGCCCCGACTTGCAGCACCTCACTGTTATCTTCAACCCGGCTGATATTACCGGCTTGGTGGCGTTAATCTACTCCGGCCTGAAACCTTCCCAGGTAACCACTTTGGCTGCCCTTGACAGCACCCGCTTGCAAAGTGAACTGGCAAAACATTTCGGGGTTGAACAAAGCAAGGTGACCGGTGCCCGCACGTATGGCGGACACGGTGAGCAGATGGCTGTTTTTGCTTCTACCGCTAAAGTGGATGGCGCCTTGCTAACCGACCTGATCGGAACCGACAAGCTGACCAACGAGGCATGGGCCGACCTGAAAGTGCGTGTAACCAAGGGAGGCGCCAATATCATCAAGCTACGCGGCCGCTCTTCATTCCAGAGCCCGTCTTATACCTCGGTAGAGATGATTCGTGCCGCGATGGGCGGCGACGCGTTCCGCTGGCCTTCCGGCTGCTACGTGAACAGCCAAGGATTCGAGCACATCATGATGGCGATGGAGACCACGCTCGACAAGAACGGGGTATCGTACGGTGAACTCAAGGGTACCGACGAGGAAATTGCCGAGCTGAAACAGAGCTACGGACACCTGGTGAAGCTGCGCGACGAAGTGATCGAGATGGGCATCATCCCCTCTACCGATCAGTGGAGCAGCGTGAACCCAAACTTGTAAGATACGCAAACCGCGTGGCTGAGTGGCGTGAGAATGCCGCGAATCACCGCATAGTAATAAATAAAGTCGGCTTTCGGGCCGACTTTATTGTTTTCGCGCGGGCATGCCGTTTGCACTAATCACGTTCTTCACTTCCTTTGTTTTTTCAGAAGAAGCGTGACTCCATAGCGAGCGATCCCCTGAAATGAACAATATCCATCGATATCCGTTGTGAATAGTACGTTCTTATTATTTATGTTAAATAAGTGCGTTATTGAGTTTATTTATTTAAGAATCACAGCTATGAGAAAAATCGTGTTTGCAGTACTGCTGCTAATGGGTACGTCTTATCACGTTCACGCGCAGAAGCACCAGGTCAGTGCAGGAGTCGGGGCACCCTCTACCAACCATATTGCCGACGTTTTTTTTACAGTAACTAAAGACCTTATTTCCAATTTAGCGGGAAGTGACACCAACTTGGAAAACCAACGATCATTGGGAGAATTTCGACTTGGTTACGCCTATTATCCCACCGAACGCTTATCGGTAGGAGCCGCGGCTTCCATCTTGCACACCTCTTCCGACGCGGTTAGAAACGGAACCGTCGCGGGTGAATACACCTCGAGGTACTTGACCTTCGCTGCCGAAGGGGCCTACAGCTACTTCTCTAGAGGAAACGTGAGGCTGTATGGCTTGCTCGGTGCCGGTTTCACGAACTTGGATTCGAGTTACGAGGGAGATGGCCAAAATAACCGTGACGCGGTAAATTACTTCAATTTCCACGTGAGTCCTATCGGTATAGCTTTCGGAAAACAGTTTGGAGGTACTGCCGAAGTCGGCATAGGCTACCGCGGGATCGTTTCGCTGGGGTTATACTATAAATTTTGATAACACCTGCTCTCCCTTGAACGCGAGGCCGTTTTTAGAGAGCAATGACCGGCCCGGTACCCCGCGTTGCAGGTGGCTATGCTTCGCCTCGTATCATGGTGAGCAGCATCTTGAAGCGTTCGACCGCCTTTAAGGCGTGCGGTATGTTGGCCGGCATGATGATGCAATCGCCCTTTTTCAACGTATGCGGTTGTCCATCAATCCGGATCTCTGCTTCGCCGTCCAAAATCTGGACAAACGCGTCGTAGTTTGCCGTGTGCTCGGTGAGCCCCTGGTCTTTGTCGAACGAGAAGATCGTGATATTTCCCGCCTTGTTACGCGTTACCTGCTTGCTTACTACCCCGCCCGAAGCGTAATCAATCGACTCTTCCAAGGCGATTACTTTTGATTTTTCGTATGTTGCCATAATTATTTATTTGAACGTGTTAAGTATTTTTGAGCCGCTTTTGCTCCTCGATTTTCAATTCTCGCGATGACAAGATCAAAGGGACTTTGTTTCTGTTACTACTCGACATTTCTTGCTACCTGCAAAGATACTATTTAGATTCAATATAAATTGCAGCTTGGATGAAAAAAGTGAAATCCCTGTACGTTTATCTTTAGCGAGAATCTTGGATGAGCGGGGTGTTTGACAGGATAGTATATCCTTTAACATTTCTCACTGAAAGCGGGTGTTTATTGGTAATAAATCTTTACTTTTGCAATTATAAAAAAGATTTTATAGTTCTTGCAAGATAATCTAAAAAAGTCATGAGCAATCAATTAACAAGAAGAAAATTCATCAAGACAGCTGCCTTAGGTGCGGCAGGGGTAGCGGTGTTCCCCAAGTTCTTGGCGTCTTGCACGGGAGCGAAAAGTAATGCCGGAGACGGTGTCATCCGGTTGGGATTTATCGGGTTGGGTCGTCAGGCCATGTACCTGTTGGACGGCTACATGGGGATGCCCGGCGTGCAAGTAGTGGCGGGAAGTGACGTTTACGGCGTCAAGCGGGAACGCTTCTCGCGGCGAGTGAACAGCCATTATGCCAACAACCGGCAAGAGGTTGGCGTTGAGGTGTACGAGAATTACAAGGAACTCATCGCGCGGGACGATATTGACGCCGTGGTGATTGCCACCCCCGATCATTGGCACGCGCACATGGCGATTGACGCTTGCAACGCGAAGAAAAACGTGTACCTGGAGAAGCCGCTCACTTTCACCATCAAGGAAGGGCAGTTGTTGACGAAGGCAGTACGAGACAATGGAGTGATCCTGGCCGTGGGAAGCCAGCAGCGTTCCGATACCAACTTCCAACATGCCGTGAAGTTAGTCCAAGAGGGGAAGCTGGGTAAGATAGAGCGGGTGAACGCGTACGTGGGAGCCCCTCCCACGCCGTACGACTTGCCGGAAGAGCCCGTGCCGGGCGACTTGAACTGGCCGTTGTGGCTGGGGCCGTCGGAATACGTGCACTATAATTCCGAACTGAATCCTCCCATCTCGCTTGATCCCGAGCAAAACGAGCAAATATGGGGTGCCTGGCGCTGGTACAAGGAACTGGGCGGTGGCTTTACTACCGACTGGGGGGCGCACATGTTCGATATCGCTCAATGGGGCCTTGGTATGGACGAAAGTGGCCCGGTAGAGATTATCCCGGCAGGATATGAAGACACGAAGTACCTTACCTACAAGTACGCCAACGGGGTAGTGATGACCGAAGAACCCTTTAACGAGCAGCAGACCAAGGGTGTGAAGTTCTGGGGCGACAAAGGATGGATCGAGGTATCGAGGGGGCATTATGTCGCGTCCGACGAAAGCTTGTATCCTCCCGTGGTGGAAGAGACAGAAGGCGCGTACGAGACAAAGATCCCGCATCTCGAGAACTTTATAGAAGCGTTGAAAAGCAACACCGACCCGGTGGTTCCCGTGGAAATCGGCCATCGTTCCTGTACCGTGTGCACGCTGGGTAACATCGCGTACGACCTTGGACGCCCCATCAAGTGGGATCCCGCGGCCGAGAAGTTCGTGGACGACCCGGAAGCAGAAGCGAATCGCCTCTTTAATAAAACGTATGCCGAGGGGTACCCGCTCGGGTAACCTTGTTAACACCTGAAAAGAGGCCGTCTCGTTGAAGTATAACTTCGTTTCGAGACGGCCTCTTTTTGTTCTCGCGGCGATGTAGCCCCGCTGCCCGGTAATTCTTATTCTTTCGGTTCGAGCGTGATCCCCAGTTCATCCAGCTGCTCCTTGCTTACCCCGGCAGGAGCGTCGATCATCACGTCGCGGCCCGACGTGTTTTTAGGGAAAGCGATGGTATCGCGAATGCTATCCAGCCCCGCGAAGATAGAGACAAAGCGGTCCAATCCAAAGGCGATTCCACCGTGCGGAGGGGCGCCGTACTGGAAGGCGTTCATCAGGAATCCGAATTGTGCTTCGGCCTGCTCTTCGGTGAAACCGAGTACTTCGAACATCTTCTTCTGCAAGCCGCTGTCGTGTATACGAATGGAGCCGCCTCCAATTTCCACGCCGTTTATCACCAAGTCGTACGCGTTGGCGCGGACGGCCCCCGGATCGGTGTCAAGCAGCGGGATATCTTCTTTTTTGGGAGAGGTGAAGGGGTGGTGTTTCGCAAAAAAACGACCCAGTTCCTCGTCCTTTTCCAACAAGGGAAAATCTACTACCCATAGGCATTTATAATTCCCCTTATCGCGCAGCCCCAACCGCGAACCCATCTCCAAGCGCAGTTCACCCAACTGCTTCTGGGTTTTCTCGGTCTCTCCCGCGAGCACCAGGATCAAGTCGCCGGGCACGGCCTCGCACCGTTCGGCCCACTTCTTGAGGTCGTCCTCGTTGTAGAACTTGTCGACGGACGATTTGAGCGTGCCGTCTTCGTTGTAGCGGAGGTAAATCAACCCTTTGGCCCCTATTTGAGGACGTTTCACGAAGTCGGTCAGCTCGTCTACCTGCTTGCGGGTATACGAAGCGCATCCGGTGGCACGAATCGCGCCGACGTATTCGGCAGAATCAAACACCCCGAACCCGCGGCCGGTGGTGAGGTCCTTCATCTCCACGAAGGTCATCTCGAAACGGGTGTCCGGCTTATCCGATCCGTATAGCCTCATGGCATCGGCGTAGCTGACGCGGGGGAAACCGGGAATATCGATCCCTTTAACTTTTTGGAAAAGGTGCCTGGTTAATCCTTCAAACGTGTTTAACACGTCTTCTTGGTCCACGAACGACATCTCGCAGTCGATCTGGGTGAACTCCGGTTGACGGTCGGCTCTCAGGTCTTCATCCCGGAAGCATTTCACGATCTGGAAATAGCGATCGAACCCCGATACCATCAACAGCTGTTTAAAGAGCTGCGGCGATTGGGGCAGGGCGTAAAATTCGCCGGGGTTCATCCGGGAGGGGACAATAAAGTCGCGGGCACCTTCGGGGGTGGAGCCGATCAGTACCGGCGTTTCCACTTCCAAGAAATCCCTCTCGTCCAGGTAACGGCGTGTTTCGAACGCCATCTTGTGGCGCAGTTCCAAGTTCCGACGCACCGCGGCACGCCTGAGGTCCAAGTAGCGGTACTTCATTCTCAGGTCGTCTCCCCCGTCGGTATCCGTTTCTATGGTGAAAGGGGGTGTTTTAGAAGCGTTCAGTACCGTTAGCTCGCTTGCGATGATCTCAATCTCCCCGGTGGGAATGTGCGCGTTCTTGCTCGACCGCTCTTTCACGGTACCGGTGACCTGGATTACCCATTCCCGGCCTAACTTGTTGGCCTGTTCACACAGTTCGTGATTCACCTCTTGGTTGAACGATAATTGGGTAATGCCGTACCGGTCACGCAGGTCGATAAAGGTCATCCCTCCCATTTTGCGGATCTTGGAGACCCAGCCGCTTAATGTCACCTCCTTGTTCACGTCTGCCAGG
>JBBACU010000047.1:0-10333 GCA_041656815.1 Proteiniphilum sp. | reverse complement strand
TTACGACGCGGCCGAAGCCGTTATTAATTCAGACCGGTACGGCTTGGTTGACAATTACGAGGAGTCTTGGAAAGGAGACAACGAAGAAGCTATCCTTCAGTTTAAATACGACGTGATTGGCCCAAACCACACGTTTGACAAGGACTACGTTCCGTTAAGCGACGGGTACGAATTTGGCGGGCTCGGCACTCCCACGCAAGAGATGGTAGAGAGCTATGAAAAGGCCGACGGAACGAAGATGGACTGGACGCCCTACCATTCACAAACCGCCAGTCGACCTCCCTACGAAGACCTGGAGCCGCGGTTCAAAGCCACGATTATTTACCCGGGCAGCGAATGGAAGGGCAACATCATGCAAAATTCGGTAAACGGGACGTACGGCACTTTCATGGCTTACCGGGCCCAGCCCTACACGTACGGGCATACTACCACCGGCTACTTCCTGAGAAAACTAATGGATGAAGATCTACGAGATATCAACGGCACTCCCAGCACCCAGGCATGGGTGGAGATTCGCTACGCGGAGGTACTTTTGAATAAGGCAGAGGCAGCTTTTCGCTTGAACAGGATGACTGAAGCAAGAGAAGCGATGAATGAAGTACGCGACAGAGTTGACCTGCCCGCCAAATCCTCTTCAGGTGAAGAGTGGTTTAGGGATTACAGGAACGAGAGGCAGGTCGAGCTCGCTTACGAGGGGCAGCTCTTCTGGGATATGAGAAGATGGAAACTCGCGCATATAGAGTACAACGATTATCGTTGTCACGGGTTTAGAATCACGGGAGATAACTACGAGTACATTGATGTCGATTATCAAGACAGGAAATTTCTCGAGAAAACCTACGTGCTCCCGATCCCGGATAGTGAACTTGCGAACAATTCACTCATAGAGCAATACGATATGTGGAAATAATCAACTATCCTGTTAAGCCAAATGGGCAGAGCCAAGCTTGCTTGAACTATTCCATTAAGTGAGGGCAGAACGAGTTTACTCGTTTTGCCGAGCGTGGGAATAGTCTAACTCGTGAGCTATGTCATGGCGAAGAATAGTCTAATTTTAACGAATTTAAAAATTAATTCAATGAAAAAAAATATATTATTACTCCTGGGGGCACTCTGTTCGACCTTGATTGTATTGAACGGTTGCCAACAAGTAGAGGATCTCACGCCACCTATATCTCGTCACGGGATAAATAACATTACGGCCTCGTTCTATGGAGATGAAAGGGCCGACAATGTTTTCAACAGTGAAATTGATTACGAGAATGGCATCATTACCATCGTTTTCCCGTATAACTATCCTCGTACGTCGGAAAATGTGCTGACCATGAGTGATCTCACGCGGGTACGCGTGGAGGCAAACCTGGATGACAATGTAACGATCTCGCCGGCGTTGTTATACTTTGATCTGACAAAAGAAAATTGGATCACGGTCACCGATCAGAGCAAAACGAAGAAGGATTATAAGATCGTAGCCGAAATACGCAAGAGCGCGGAAGCGATGATCACCGAGTTCGGTATAGAATCCCTCGGCGTGGCGGGAATAATCGATGAGGAGAATAAAACCATTTCACTGATCTCCATCGATCCGATCGGGGAAGCGTTAGCGGGTGTCTCTATTTCGCATGGAGCGACCATTGATCCGGATCCAAGGGCGATAGCTTTAAACTATGACGAAGAGGTAACGGTTACCGTAACAGCACAGGATGGCGTTAGCAAATCGGTGTATACCATCCGGAAAGAAGTGCCTAACAAGGTAGATTTCGGTATGCGTCAAGGGAGCGCGAGAATATTATGGACCAAAAAGATACAGGCCGATCTTGGAATTTCCACGCTACACATGACAACGGGACTGGCGGTTACAAAAGACTTCGTGGTAGTGAACACCAGAAACGAATCAAGCATCTATCTTGATCGAAGAACCGGGGCTCCCGTGGGAACCATGCCCAATATGGGACAGATAGTCGGTAGCCTCACCAACTTCTTTGCAACGGCAGATAATGGAAATAATATCTTGGTTTGTAACCTGGCTCCTAATGACGGTACATTTAAAGTTTGGAAAATTGAAGGAGTTGAAGGTACTCCTGAACTTTTCATTGATTGGAACCAAAGTGGAGATACCGCGATCGGGAGAAAGCTATCCGTTAAGGGAGATCTTGATGGCGACGCGATAATCACCGCGGCAATCCTGGGAGATGCCCGGACATTTGCCCGCTGGCAAGTGGTAGACGGCATTCTTCTGTCGCAAGTGCCGGAAATTGTCGCGATACAGGGTATAGAAGGTGCTTGGGGAGATAACGCCGACGTGGTGGCATCTCACCCTTCGGATCTTAATGCCGATTACTTTGTAAGTTATTATGCCCCGCCAAGAAAGTTCGCTTGGGTTAATGGCAGCACGAACACGGTAAAGGCCCTGGGCCCCGAAATAAGTGGCAACTGGATACAGAACGCGGCCGATCATGTCGTCTTCAACAATTGCCCGTACGCCGCCAGCAACTCGATTAATTCCTTTACTTGGGGCAGCGACGACAGCGCTTACTTGTTTGATGCCAGTGCTACTTCCACGTTCTCGGAACCAATATGGAGTGCTCCCATCGGTCTCTACGGGGGCAAGGAAAACGGCGGGCAAAACGCTAACGGAACGGGAGATGTTGTCCTGAAGGTATCTGACGATGGATATTACATGTATTTCTACTTCATGTTTACCAATGGAGTTATCGTGTGCATGCAATTCGATTGCATCGATATGTAAGTAAACAACTTAAATGTAATTATAACGTGAGGTTGTCCATTTTCCGTATGAACTTTGATAAGGCTGATATCTTGGTAAGGCCCGCGCTTTATTGGATTAAATACAGAACGTGGACAACCTGTTTTTTTATTATGAAAAAATTAAAGGTATCTTTTAAATACACGCTTACGGGGGCGTTCCTGTTCGCTTTTCTCCTATTCGCCGGTGCCTGCGAGAACGATACAACTGATCCGGGGCACGAGTTCCCGGACCCACCCAAGAGCAATAGCGAAAAACCGCGGTATATCTGGATCGATGCTGCCGCCAACTTTTCAGATTTCGCCAACAACAGGGAGAACATTGCCCGGGATTTAAAACTTGCCAAAGAGGCGGGTTTCACCGATATCGTCGTGGATATTCGTCCCACGACGGGAGATATTCTTTACGAATCATCGGTTGCCGGCATCCAACAAGTGGACTGGTTAGGGGCATGGGTGAATGGTGTCTACTCTAAGGTGGAGCGTACTGCCACGTGGGATTACCTCCAAGCGTTTATTGAAGAAGGCCACAAGCTGGGCTTACTGGTTCATGCCGGGTTTAACACGATGGTGGGAGGCCATCAAAGCGTCCTGGGCAGCCAGGGAATGCTCTACCGGGAACCGTCAAAAAAAGAGTGGGCGACCTCGGAGAATCTGGCAACCGGCATTACGAACACCCTCGATAACGGGGGAGGAACAAAATTCTTTAATCCGGCGAACGACGAAGTACAAACTTTCCTTTGCGATCTCTTAAGCGATTTGGCGGCATATGATTTGGACGGGATCATACTCGACAGGGGTAGATTTGACGGGATACAGTCCGACTTCTCCGAAGTAACAAGAAGAAAGTTTGAATCCCATCTGGGAAACACCCCGGTAACCAATTTCCCGGATGATATACTCCCCCCGGGCACCACGATGTTACAAGTAATAAACATGTCCACCTACCCGGTACACCTCACCAAATGGCACGAGTTCAGGGCCAAAGTGATTCACGACTTTATGGAAAAAGCGCGACAGGCCGTGAAATCCGTGAATCCGGATATAAAATTCGGGGTATACGTGGGTGGATGGTATTCAACTTATTACGAAGTAGGGGTAAACTGGGCCAGCCCGAAATATAATCCCTACCCGTCATTTCGCTGGGCAACAGACAAGTATACGAATTACGGGTACGCCGATTTAATGGATCATATGTTGATTGGCGCGTATGCTTCGCCCCTCAGCGTGTATGGCTCCACGGAATGGACCATGCAAGGTTTCTCAAAACTGGCCAAGGAAAAAATAAAAAATAGCTGTCCCATAGTGGCGAGCGGGCCGGACGTGGGCAACTGGGATACCGAAGACCGGGCTACCCAGCAACAAGAGAACCAGGCAATTGTCAATTCGGTAAAAGCATGTATGGATGAATGCGATGGCTATTTCTTGTTTGACATGATCCATTTAAAAATGGCAAACCAGTGGAACTACGTCAAAGAGGGAATTGACATAGCCATTGGTGAATAAAAGCACTATGTAAGAATACGCGTATGAATCGAAGAATTTTTTTAACCTACAGCGCGCTGCTTGGTGGCGCTGCGGCCATACCGGTAAGGGCGGTGCGCCCGGCAATAGGCAGTCAAGCCGCGTTCCTCGCGGGTGACAGTAAAGCCAAGGAGCTAAAAGCAGACGTGATCATCATAGGAGGAGGCATGGGGGGATGCGCCACCGCGCTCGCTTGCTGCCGCAATGGCCTGAGCGTGATCATGACGGAGGAAACCGATTGGATAGGTGGCCAGTTATCCCAGCAGGGGGTTCCACCTGACGAACACCAGTGGATAGAAACACACGGTGCACCTTCGTCTTACAGGGATTTTAGAAATAGGGTACGAGATTACTACCGACGCAACTACCCGCTTACTAAAGCCGCACGAGCGCGAGAAAATCTTAACCCAGGGGATGGATCCGTTTCACGGTTATGCCATGAGCCCAAAGCAGCCCTGGCGGTATTAAATGATATGTTTTCACCGTACCTGAGTAGCGGAAAATTACGAATATTGACCAACTATAAGGTACGAAGTTCCAATACGACTAATGACCGGGTGCTCGATGTGGAGGTGCAAAATCTACACACAGGCGACCGGACAGTGCTGACGGGTAACACGTTCGTGGACGCAACCGAGTGCGGCGATCTACTGCCATTGACCGGTACGGAATACATTACCGGAACCGAATCGAGGCATGACACCGGAGAACTGCATGCCCCGGAGAAAGCAGACCCGATGAATAATCAGGCATTCACCGTTTGCTTTGCCATGGATTATCAACCCGAAAAGGACAACGTGCAGGATCCGCCTAAAGAGTATGCTTTCTGGAGGAACTATGTCCCGGAGATGACACCGCCTTGGTCGGGCAGACTGCTCGATCTCACCTATTCCGACCCAAGGACTTTGAAACCCAAAGAACTGGGATTCGACCCCACCGGAAAAGAACTGAACGGCATACTCAATTTATGGAATTACCGCCGCATCATCAACCGGAACAACTTTTTGCAAGGAACGTATGACGGGGATATCACCATCGTGAACTGGCCACAGAACGATTTCTTTCCAGGGAACCTGATCGATGTTTCGGAAGAAGAGTTCCAACAGACCGTGGACAAGGCAAAGCAACTGAGCCACTCTCTCTTCTACTGGTTACAGACCGAAGCACCGCGGCCGGACGGGGGCGCCGGGTGGAGAGGGCTGCGATTGCGCGGAGATATCATGGGGACGGAAGACGGAATGGCAAAATACCCGTACGTCCGGGAATCACGACGCATCAAGGCTGAGTTCACGGTACTGGAAGAGCACGTGGGCGCGGAAAACAGAAAGTTGGTTGCCGGCGAAAAGGCAGGCAGCAAAGCAACTGATTTTTTCGACAGCGTGGGTGTGGGATACTACCATATCGACCTTCACCCGAGTTCCCGAGGGAATAATTACATCGACTTCCCGTCGCTTCCTTTCCAGATTCCGCTTGGAGCGCTTATTCCTCAACGGATGAACAACCTGCTCCCCGCGAACAAGAACATCGGCACCACTCATATCACCAACGGCTGTTACCGGTTGCACCCGGTGGAGTGGAGTATTGGAGAAGCCGTGGGACAACTGATCGCTTTTTCCAATACATCCAACATTCCTTTTCGAGCCGTGAGAGAGCGGCGTGAATTATTATCGGCTTTTCAGCAAATGCTACACCAACAGGGTGTGGAAACAGCATGGCTATAACTGAAAGACCCCATCAACTTGATTACATTATGCACAAACAACGATTTTCAATGCATTCTACCGTTACAAGCATCGCCCTTCTATTATTCACATTTTTCGGGGCATCCTGTGCTTCTGATAAAGGCACAGCCCAAGAAGAGGCAAAGCCCGCGTTACTATGGATTGACGCGACCGCCAATATCGAGCGGTTCAACAACAAGGATACTATCGATTACTACTTGGAAAAGGTGAAGGATCTAGGCTTTACCGATATTGTAGTCGACCTGCGCCCCATCTCGGGACACGTGCTTTATGACAGCGAATTCGCTCCCAAGCTTTTATCATGGGGAGGAAAAGAGATTAACTACACGTTTGACTATCCCGCGTATTACATCGAAAAGGCCCATGCCATCGGTTTAAAGGTGCAAGCCTCGCTTAACGTGTTTGTAGCCGGGCATAATTACTTCGATCTTGGCCCAATCTACGAAGAGGGGAAATCCGATTGGGCTACTATCGTCTATCCACCGGATGAAGAGGTAAAGCTGATCCCCATCACGGAGGAGAAACAAAAATACTCGGCCATGGCAAATCCCGTAAACGAGGAGTTCCGGGCTTACATCCTCGATATCATTAGCGAAGTAGCAGAAAAATACCCCAATTTGGACGGGATCATTCTTGATAGGGTACGTTACGACGGATTCACTTCTGATTTTTCGGAACTCTCCCGCGAGAAATTCGAAGCCTACCTCGGAGAAGAATTGGAGCGGTTCCCCGAAGATATCTACCAATGGAAAAAAAACGAGGTAGGAGATCTGTACCCGGAAAGGGGAGAACATTTTTTGAAATGGATGGAATGGCGCGCATCGGTTATCCATCAATTCATGGCCGACGCGAGAGAGGCCATTAAGTCGGTGAACCCGGCTATCTCCTTCGGCACCTATACCGGGGCATGGTATCCCACCTATTTCGAGGTGGGAGTCAACTTTGCCGACAAAAGCTATGACCCTTCCAAGGATTACGACTGGGCCACGTCCGACTATAAAAACTGGGGATATGCAAACCTGTTGGATCTTTTCACGGTAGGGAACTATTACACCACCATCAGCATCGATGAGTACCTCGAAAAGAACCCACTGGTGCAAAACGAAACCGACATGTGGGCACGAAGTGGGACTTGGTACTGCGTGGAGGGTTCCAACCACCACTTGAAAGACATCATGGGCGGGCATCCGTTTTTAGGAGGCATCCTCGCGGATCAGTTTTATGACAACCCGGAAGGATTGACGGAGTCGATCAAAATGAACTTGGCCACTTCCGACGGGTTGATGATCTTTGATATTGTCCATATTATCAATAAAAACATGTGGAGTTACGTGGAAAAAGGTATGCGCGAAGCAGGTGCAATAAACCGGGTATCACGTTAGAAATCCATTTTCCATCGGCATCCCATGGCTAAATGTGAAAATATATCGAATATGACGTTAATAGATAATAGCCACCTCAGGAAAATACTCCTTTTACCTTTATTATTGCTCTTTCTTCAAGGCTGTTCTGATAAAGAAAACAGCAACGAGAATGACTTTATCTATATCTCCGAAGCTCAGGTCATTTCTCATCAAGGAGCAGAAATAACGGTCGACAATTTTGCCCGGATAATCAAGGTCTTCTTGAAGGCCGGGGAAAATATCTCCTCGGTTGAAATAAGGTTGATACTGGCAAACGGTGTATCAATGGTCCAGCCAAGCGCTCCTACGGCCGTATATGACCTAAGCACCGAAGTGACTATCCGTATGGATAAAAATGGGAAGAGGGCCGACTTCAAACTTGTGGCTTATCTCGAGTCGGCCCCCATTGATATCTCGGATAATTGGGAACAAAGCCACTCTTTTGGGCAACTCCCGGATTACCTCTCGGTTTACCAATATCGAGAAAAGGATTCCGGGAAAAGGATCAAGGCCCTTATTGCCGTGGCAGATATTCATCCTTCGAAAGGAACATTCAAAATATTAGGTGAAAAAACAGGATCCAAAACTCCGGATAAATTTTACACGGACAATAGCCGACCCGCGATCGTCCTGAACGGGGGGTTCTTCTGGTCCGGTACCTCCCTCGGACTAATAATACGGGACGGGGTTACCCTATCCCACGCGCAACCGGTCGTGAATCGCGATTATCAAGGCGTGTTGACACCCTACTATCCTACTCAAGGAGCGTTTGGAATGGAAAAGGATGGTACGTTCAGTGCCCGGTGGGTGTATGAATCAAGCAGCATGCTTTATGCCTACCCGAATCCGTCACCAAATAAAGTAGGCGAACAACCACAACCTGTTCCTTCTGCTACCTTCCCGGCTGGAGCCAGCCGATGGCAACCCGTGGAAGCGATTGGTGCCGGCCCCCTGCTAATTAAGAATGGGGAATATAAAAACCTGTGGGAGAACGAGCTTTTTGATGAAGCAAGCGGCGTTGGACCGCGTGCGAATCATCCCCGGTCGGCCATCGGGTATCACCCCGACGGTTATCTTGTCTTTTTTGCCTGCGAGGGGAGGAACAAAACCCCGAACACGCCAGGACTTAATTTAGAGGAGGTCGCGAATCTCTTGCTCGAGATAGGTTGCACCGAGGCAATAAATTTAGACGGGGGCGGATCCTCTTGCCTGTTGATCAATGGAAAAGAAGCAATCATCCCTAGTGACAACACGCAAAGAGCAATAACAAACGCCGTGGCTATCTATTAATTAAGAAAAAATAATCGTATGAATACATTTAGAACTTTATTTCTCGCGATGTCATTCCTTGCCTTAGGAGTATCCTGCACGGGAGATAGCACGAAAACAAAAGCCCAAAGAGAGGGATGGAATCTCTCTATACAGTCCTACACGTTTCACCTGTTCTCGGTAATGGAGTCGTTGGACAAAACAGAAGAACTGGGAGTCGAATTCATCGAAATATACCCTGGACAGAAAATGGGAGACGGTTTTGGTGAAGCAGTATTCGGGTATCAGCTCGACCAAGATCAGCAAAGAAAGCTCAAGGAGGAAGCCGAAACGAGAAATATAAAGATTATCTCTTCGGGGGTGTGGACTGCCCAAAGAGAAGAATGGGAACCTATCTTTGCATTTGCAAAAAACATGGGGATGGAATTCATCAGTGCCGAACCGGCACGTGAAGATTGGGATAACGTGGAAGAGTTGGCTGAAAAATATCAGATAAAGGTAGCCGCTCATAACCACCCTAGCGTGAACTCCTACTGGGAGCCGGAAATATTACTCAACAGCATCGAGGGAAAGAGTGATTTATTAGGTGCCTGCGCGGACGTGGGACATTATAAAAGAATGGGATTAGATCCTATTGTATCTTTGCAGCAACTCGATGGGAAGATTATTGCGCTGCATTTCAAAGATATCGCACCCCAAGGAGAAGAACAAAACCTAGAAGATGTGGTATGGGGAGAAGGTATACTTAACGTGGAAGGGATGATGGAAGAATTGAAACGACAAAACCTCAAAGGGTATTTCACGATCGAGTACGAAGCAGATTGGGAAAACAACTTGCCTCAGATAAAACGATCAATCAACTACTTCAACCAGGTAGCGGAGGAGATTTTATAATGAAAAGAATTACTATTCTACTTGTCAGTATTTTATATATTCTCACATCGCGCGTTCATGCACAAGTAGCATACTATGACGCTGAGCGGTTCCCTTTGATCGGGAAAACGTCAGACGAGACTGAAACACGGTATGAACGCCTCCCGGCATACCTGAAAGAGGTGTCTCGCCCACCGGTGTGGAACTTGGGTAAAAACACGTCGGGATTGGCAATCCGCTTTAAAACAAACAGCACCGCCATCTCGGCCAAGTGGGAGGTGCTGGGCGATAACCGGATGAATCACATGACCGAAACAGGGATCAAGGGGTTAGACCTGTATGCTTGGGAAGAAAACCACTGGCAACCGGTAAAGGCCGCGCTGCCCACGGGGAAAGTGAACGAGCGTACCATTATCTCGGGGATGACACCGCGAGAACGGGAGTACATGCTATTCTTGCCGCTTTATGACGGGCTGATCTCCCTTTCCATAGGGATAGATTCCGCGGCATACATCAAGGACCCGGTACTACCCTATCCCGACACCACCCGCCCGATCTTGGTTTACGGGACCAGCATCACCCAAGGAGGATGTGCAACCCGGCCGGGAATGTCCTACACCAACATCCTTACTCGCCGCCTGAACAAGGAAGTGATTAACCTGGGATTCAGCGGCAACGGGCAACTCGACTATGAAATTGCCGAGTTGATGGCAACCCGGAAGGATGCATCCCTGTTCGTCCTCGATTTTATTCCTA
>JBBACU010000046.1:0-10571 GCA_041656815.1 Proteiniphilum sp. | reverse complement strand
CGTGGGAACTCCATTATCGTTTTTGTCGCAGGAAGCCGCCAATAGCATGCCGGCCATCGCCAGTAAAAGGAAAAAGTGGAAGGTTCGTTTCATACGATTAATTTATTTTCTTACATTATTGTGTATGGAATATTCGCGTTAAGCTAAATGAGCAGAGTCAAGCTTGCTTGAACTATGCCGTAGCGAGCGAATATCTAATTACAATGAACTCGCTTTAAATGTTCTTATGTTTAATGATTTAGATGCTCGTTTCATATTGTCTCTGTTTTTTCAAATCTATCGTTCGTGGCGTTTACACGCTCGTCTCGTATTGCCCGGGCTCCATCGCTCCCGGGTTATACTCATATAGATGTTTTAGGAGGATGAAATGTTGCGGCGATAGCATTAAAAAAAGTTATAAAGACCGGCAAGTATTTGAAATATAATAAGAGCAATCGGTTTTCGGCCCTGATTCATCCCATGTTATCCAAAATGACAAAATTAATGCCTATTTTTGCAGACTGATTTATCAATGGAGTGTATCACTTTATAATAGGGACCGGTTGAATGAGAAAATGGCGTATTGAAGATTCGGAAGAACTGTATAACATCAATGGTTGGGGAAATGGCTATTTCTCCATTAACGAAAAAGGACACGTGCAAGTCACTCCTCGCAAGCAAGGAGGCAAAAGCGTGGATTTAAGCGACTTGATGAAGGAACTTTACCTGCGGGACGTGGCAGCGCCCGTGTTGCTACGGTTTCCGGAGATCCTTGATAACCGTATCGAGAAGATATCCAACAGCTTTGCTATTGCTGCCAAGGAGTACGAGTACAACGCGAAAAATTACATCATCTACCCCATCAAGGTTAACCAGATGCGGCAGGTGGTAGAAGAGATCGTGGCCAGCGGGAAGCGATTCAATATTGGGCTCGAAGCAGGTTCCAAGCCGGAATTGCACGCGGTGCTCGCGATCAATACCGAAAGCAACTCGCTCATTATCTGTAACGGGTACAAAGACGAAAACTACCTCGAGCTCGCGCTGCTGGCAAAAAAGATGGGCAAACAGGTATATATAGTGATAGAAAAACTGAACGAGCTTTACCTGACCATCGAGATAGCAAAACGCTTGAAAGTAAGGCCTAACATCGGTATTCGCGTGAAGCTGGCCAGCTCCGGTAGCGGGAAATGGGAGGAGTCCGGTGGCGACGCGAGCAAGTTCGGGTTAAATTCAAGCGAACTGCTGGAAGCGATGGAGATACTTCAAAAGAACGACCTAACCGACTGCTTTAGCCTGATACACTTTCACATAGGAAGCCAAATCACCAAAATTCGCCGCATCAAGACGGCACTCCGGGAGGCGGCACAATTCTACGTGCAACTGCATGCCATGGGCTTCAAGATCGAGTTCGTGGATATCGGCGGGGGGCTGGGCGTGGATTATGACGGCACCCGTTCATCGTTCACCGAGAACAGCATCAACTACTCCATCCAAGAGTACGTGAACGACTCGGTATCGGCCTTCGTGGACGCGGCCAACAAGAACGACCTGCCCCATCCCAACATCATCACCGAGTCGGGACGCGCTCTCACGGCACACCACTCCGTGCTGGTCTTCGAAGTGCTCGAGACCGCCACGCTCCCCGAGTGGCCGAAAGATCAAGATATTCAGGAAGACGACCACGAGCTGGTAAAGGAACTTTACAATATATGGGATTCGCTCACGCAACCCCGGATGCTGGAAGCGTGGCATGACGCGCAACAGATACGGGAAGAGTCGCTCGACCTGTTCAGCCTCGGGATGCTCGACCTGAAGACACGGGCGCAGGTAGAACAGCTCTACTTCTCCATCGCACGAGAGATTAACGCCACCAGCACGCGCTCCAAGCACGCTCCCGAGGAATTACGGCAACTGGGCACCTTGCTACCCGATAAGTATTTTTGCAACTTCTCGCTGTTCCAGTCGCTCCCCGACTCGTGGGCCATCGATCAAGTATTCCCCATTATCCCTATCGATAGGCTGGGAGAAAGGCCCGACCGCACCGCCACGCTACAGGACATCACGTGCGATTCCGACGGGAAGATATCCAATTTTGCCTCCCAAGACGGCTTCCGCTCGACCTACCTCCCGGTGCACTCGCTCAAGAAAAACGAGTCGTATTACATCGGCGTCTTCTTGGTAGGAGCTTACCAAGAGATACTGGGCGACCTCCACAACCTCTTTGGTGACACCAACGTGGTGCACGTGTCCACCAGCGACAGCGGGTACAAAATCGACCAAATAATCGATGGGGAATCGGTGGCCGAGGTATTAGAATATGCACAGTACAACCCCAAGAAGCTGGTACGCACCGTGGAGACATGGGTGATGAGCTCCGTGAAACAAGGAAAGATATCGGTGGATGAAGGGAAAGAGTTTCTCTCGAACTACCGTTCAGGCTTGTACGGGTACACCTACTTGGAATAACGGAGAAGCCAAACTGGATAATCCTAAACAAAACAATAACCTAACTACCCCGGCATGAAACCAATTAATGCATTGATTATCGCGATGCTTATCATCGCGTCGTGTAACGTAAAAAAAGAAGAGGTGACTATCACGAAGCAATCTGATTTTCCCGCGCCCCCGGTCGCGGAAGTAATTCCTGACACGTTCAACAACTTCGGGCAGGAACGAATCGACTCCTATTTTTGGATGAGAGACAAGAACAACCCCAAAGTAATCGAGTACTTAACAGCCGAAAACGCGTACACCGATACAGTGATGGCCTCCACGAAGGAATTGCAGGAGTCGATCTACAACGAGATCGTGGGGCGGATGAAGGAGGACGACGAAACGTACCCCTCCTTCCGGGACGGGTATTTCTATTACAGCCGTACCGAACAGGGAAAGCAGTACCGCACCTATTGCCGGCGCAAAGGTACAATGGAGGCACCCGAGGAGGTTATCTTCGATCTCAATAAAATGGCCGAAGGAAAACCGGCGTTTATATTCCGCGGGTATTCCATCAGCCCTGATAACAGCAAGGCGGCTTACTTTTATAACGAAACGGGCTCATACGCCGAGTTCACGTTAAAAATCAAAGACCTTGCCTCGGGGCAGGACGTGGGGTTCTACGTGGACGGGGCGGCTTCCGTGGCATGGGCTAACGACAGCAAGACGTTGTTTTACGGCTTGACAGATGAAACCTTACGGCCCAACAAGATCTACCGCCGGATGTTGAACGAGCCCTCGGGCGAACTGGTGTATGAAGAGACGGACGTCCGTTTCCGCGCGTACGTGTACGGCAGCAAAACCAAAGAATACATTTTTATTGGCAGTTCGAGTTCCACCACCTCCGAAGAACGGTATATCCCGGCCGACCGGCCCGCGGAATCGTTCAAGGTGTTCCTTCCCCGGGTGCAGGACGTGGAGTACAGCGTGTACCCGCATAAAGAGAAATTCTTCGTCCGCTACAAAGACAAGGAGCACCTCAACGGCATGATCTACGAGGTTCCCCTTGCAAGCCACGAAGACCGCTCGACCTGGAAAATGTACCTTCCCCACGACAGCGAGGTGCGGGTAGAGGGGATCGATGTGCTGCAGGATTGGGTGTCGCTGGAATTGCGCAGGAACGGGCTGACTGAAATACAGGTGAAGCCGTCGTCGGGCAGCGGTGAAGCAATCATCATCGCCTTCCCGGAACCGGTCTACTCGGCATGGCTCAGCGGCAATCCCGAGTACGGCGCCACCACCTTCCGGTACTCCTACACTTCGCTGAACCGCCCCACCACTCTTTACCAGTACGACATCGCGACGGGCGAGACCGATAAGTTAAAGGAACAGGAGATCCCTTCGGGATTTAACCCGGACGATTATACCGTGGAACGGTTATGGGCGACCGCGCCCGATGGGGTGCAGGTGCCGATGGCCATCGTGTACAAGAAAGGGATAAAGAAAGATGGCAGCAACCCCACGCTGCTCTACTCTTACGGGAGCTACGGCAGCAGCTCCGACGTGAACTTCAGTGCCAGTATGTATAGCCTGATCGATCGTGGCTTCCTGTTTGCCATCGCGCAGATCCGGGGAGGAAGCGACCTCGGCGAACAGTGGTACGAAGACGGCAAGCTGTTGAACAAGAAGAATACTTTTACCGACTTCATCGCTTGCAGCGAACACTTGATTGACGCGGGGTATACTTCACCGGAAAAGTTGACCGCCATGGGCGGCAGTGCCGGCGGACTGTTGATGGGTGCCGTGGTGAACGAGCGACCCGACCTCTACCAGGCCATCGTGTCGCAAGTGCCTTTCGTGGACGTGATCAACACCATGCTCGACGACACCCTGCCGCTCACCACGGGTGAGTACGAGGAGTGGGGCAATCCCAACGAGGAGGAGTATTACAACTACATCCTCTCCTACTCGCCCTACGACAACATCAAGGCGCAAGACTACCCGCACATGCTGGTCACGGGCGGCATCAACGACTCGCAGGTGCTTTTCCACGAGCCGACCAAGTACGTGGCCAAGCTTCGCTCGATGAAGACCGATGACAATATCGTGTTGCTGCACATGAACATGGATTCGGGACACGGCGGGGCGACGGGACGGTACGACGGCATCAAGGATACCGCGTTCGAGTTTGCTTTCCTTCTGAACCGCGTCGGGATCAACGAATGATGCAAGATTCATGCGCTGCGTTGCTTTACGGCTAAATCTCTCGACTAACAATGTTTCGTGACCCGTTAGCGATTAACAGGCTATCTGATAAATAACTCACTTCGCTCAAACAGCTTATCAGATTACGCCTCTTCCATCGAACGGGTACCCCACGTAAAAATTTACAGGTCTTCGAGATTTAGCCGTAAGATACCCATCAGTCCGTACAAAAGTTTTGTATGGAAGGAACTGAAAACATAGCGGATCGATATACGTTATAATAAGGTCAACCAATTCAATGAACGTGCCGGAGGGAACAGCGGCTCAAAACATGAATAGTATGATCCAAATCAAACGTGTATATGAACAAAGGGGCGAGGAAGATGGTTATCGAATATTGATAGACCGGCTTTGGCCCCGCGGTGTCTCGAAAGAAAAGGCGGGGGTGGATCTTTGGTTGAAAGAGATCGCCCCTTCCACAGAGTTGCGAAAATGGTACGGGCACGACCCCGAGAAATGGGACGAGTTCAAAAAACGATACCGGAAGGAGCTTGCCGATAATAAAGAACTTATAAAACAGATCGCCGATCTTGAAAAAGAGCACGGTAAAGTGACGTTGCTCTTCGCGGCCAAGGAGAAAGAGTACTCCCAAGCGGTCGTGTTGATCGATTTGTTAAAATAAACTCCAAAAGAAACATGAGAGGACTCCCGTTGCATTGGAAGATCGTCATTGGCATGGCACTGGGAATTTTGTTTGGGCTACTAATGACGCTTTTCAGCTGCGGAAAAGAGTTAGTGAACGACTGGATCGCCCCGTTCGGGGTAATTTTCATCCGGTTATTGAAGTTAATCGCCATCCCGTTAATATTCACGTCGCTCGTGAAAGGGATATCCGACCTGAAAGACATTTCAAGCTTCAAGCACATCGGGATTCGTACCGTGATCCTTTATATTAGCACCACCATCATCGCCATCACCATCGGGCTGTTGCTCGTGAACACGATCCAACCCGGCGAAGGCATGTCGCGAGAAACCGTGGAACAGCTAACGGTCACTTACGCCTCAGACGAGACCATCACTTCTAACATACGCGCGGCCATCACGCATGAGCCTAAACCGCTCGACTTCTTGGTGGACATGGTGCCGGATAATATATTTACCGCGTTCGGCAACAACTCGCTGATGCTGCAGGTTATTTTCTTCTCGATTATCTTCGGGATTTGCATGCTACTCATTTCCCACGATAAGGCGAGGCCGGTTAGCCTACTCATCGACGGCTTGAACGAGATTATCCTAAAAATGGTGAACCTTATCATGCAGATCGCCCCCTTCGCGGTGTTTGCCCTCTTGGCGCAAATAATTGCCAATACCGACAACATGGAGATCTTGGTAAAGTTGCTCAATTACGGGATGACCGTGCTGCTGGGATTAATCGCTATGATCGCCTTTTACGTGATAGTGGTCTACTTCTACACGGGCCGGTCGCCCAAATGGTTCTTAAGCGGGATAGCCCCGGCCCAGTTATTGGGCTTTTCCACCAGCTCAAGCGCGGCCACGTTGCCCGTCACCATGGAGCGAGTAACTGATCATCTGGGAGTGGACAACGAAGTGTCGAGTTTCGTCCTGCCCGTGGGTGCCACGGTCAACATGGACGGCACGAGCCTCTACCAAGCCGTGGCAGCAGTCTTTATTGCACAAGCCCTGCATATCCCACTGGATTTCGGTGATCAGCTCACCATCGTCCTAACCGCCCTGTTAGCGTCCATCGGCTCTGCTGCCGTACCCGGAGCAGGCATGGTGATGCTGGTCATCGTGCTGGAATCGATCGGAATCCCGGCCGATAAACTGGCCATCGGAATCGCGCTGATTTTCGCGATCGACCGCCCGCTGGATATGTGTCGTACCGTCATCAATATCACGGGCGATGCCATGGTATCGGTTGTCGTGGGAAAATCACTCGGGAAATTGCATCCAAGCGACACACCGGACCAGTTAAATAGGTAATTCAAGCTTCACGTGCTCGACATGTACAACTTCAACAAGTAATCTCGTACGCGCTTACACCTTAACAAGAAGGGACTTTCCGTCATGAAATATCAACATATTCTCCTGCTTTTCACGGCTCTTGTTTCTTGCCTCACTGTCGCGGCGCGAGGCTCTACTTTTGAACTAAATGAACACCCTGATCTCCTCCAAAAAGAAAAACCAACTCCCCTAAACCGGAGAGACTCCGTATCTTTGCGCGACCAAGGTTTTCCGATTATCCACTCGGGAGGCTTCCTCGTGCAGGCGAACGACTCTTCTTTCCTCTTGGAGGAGCTGGTGGTGAGCGCGTACCATATCGATTCTCGTTTGAGCCGGGTACCGGGAAGCATCTCCGTACTCTCGGGCGAGGAGATCCGGGTGGGCGATGCGAACAACTTTGCCCACGTCCTCCACGCCATACCGGGCATCTACATGCATAGCGGCACGTACGCTACCAGCCGTATCATTATCCGGGGCGTGGGCAGCCGCACGCCTTATAACACCAACCGTATAAAATCGTACCTCAACGATATCCCCATCACCTCGTCCGATGGGATCTCTTCACCGGAGGACGTCGACCTGCTGGACATCAGCCGGATGGAGGTGATCAAGGGGCCGGCATCGGCTCTCTACGGTTCGGGACTGGGTGGGAACATCAACCTGTATACTCCCTCCGTGGCCCGTACCACCTTACAGGCAACGTTGCAGCACGGGAGCTTTAATACCACGAAGGCGGCCGCGGGCGGAAGTTGGCACAAGGGCGAGTTTGGCTTGTGGGGAAACCTGTCGCACGTTCATTCGGACGGTTTTCGAGAGAATAACCTATTCAAACGCACCTCCCTGCTCTCGTCTGGTTCATGGAAGCAACCCGCCTACACGCTGGAGTACACGGTGCTGCTGATGGACCTGGAGGCAGGCATCCCGAGTTCCATCGGAAAGACGCTCTACGAGACGAATCCACGGGCGGCCGCGGCAAACTGGAACGAAGTGAAAGGATTCAAGGCGTACCGACGAGCCATCGGCGGCATCACGTTGACAAATCGATTCTCGAACCGGTGGGATAACCGGTTGACCCTCTTCGGGAGGGGGACCGACAGCTACGAGCGGCGGCCATTCAATAATTTGGACGACGGCACGTCGGGAGGCGGCCTCCGCGAGAAGCTCACGTATCACGGCGACCGGTGGGACGCGCTGTTGGGCTTGGAGTGGATGAGCGACGCGTACCGCTGGGAGATGGAACTGGAGGGCGATCTGATCAACAAGAACAGGGAAAGACGGAACCACACGAACCTCTTCGGGATGGTGTACTGGCGGCCCAACGACCGGTGGAATGTCTCGTTGGGGGGCGCGACGAACAAGGTGGATTACCGGTTAACAGACCTGTTCTCGAAGAATGGAAACCAAAGCGGGAGCCGCTCTTTTCCGATGATTTTTTCACCGCGCCTTGGAGTAAACTACGCACCCTCCTCCGGGCTGGCACTCTATGCCTCGGCGGGACACGGCTTCTCGATGCCTTCTCCCGAGGAGACGCTCCTTCCCGAGGGGGATATCAACGAATCACTAAAACCGGAACAGGGCATGCAGTACGAGGCGGGCATCCGCTTGAGCTTGTTCAATAACGCCACGGGGCTGGAGGCCGCGGTGTATCGGATCGACCTGGACGACCTGCTGGTGACCAAACGGGTGACCGAAGATATCTTCACGGGGATCAACGCGGGACGAACCCGCCACACCGGCGTGGAGCTGACACTGCAGCAACGGTTATTTCAACTTCCGTCGTTTCCCGGCACCCTTCATCTGAGTGCCAACTATACCTATTCACGAAATAAATTCATCGATTTCGAGGAGGATGGCAATGTCTATGATGGTAACCGGCTTCCCGGTGTTCCTTCCACCATGGCCAGGGGAACCCTTCAATGGCGTCCACTGCCTTTGGCGCAGGTTGAAGCGCGCCTGCAGCACGTCGGCCCGCAATATATCGACGATGCCAACACGGTGAAGAACGAGCCGTACTCGCTGTGCGACCTGAAAGCGTCATACCTTATTCCTACACCCTCGATGGGCGAATTTGAACTCTTCGCCGGGGTAAACAATATTACTAACACCCACTACTCCCCCATGCTCACGGTCAACGCGCTCGCTTTTGGTAACGCCGAACCCCGCTACTATTACCCCGGCATGCCACGTCACTATTACGCTGGGGTTAATTGGCAGTTTTAACCATTCCCGTCGAATAAAGCGACAATATACGAACCGGAATCCTTTGTATCCAGTGGTGGTTTCAGATCGTATCGTTACTTAAGAAAGTGCGTAGGTGCACTTGTTGGATACCTTGGTAACTGGCGGACATCGGTAAGGTATCCATGGTCACCACGTATTTTGGATAATGATTTTCTATCTCCATCAGATTTCCAAATTCACGGTCTATGGTACGCTGATCGTAAAGCATGTAAGCCACTTGAATATAAATTCGTTCGTTATTTCGTATCGCAACAAAATCAATTTCTTTTCCTTCATTATTACCCACGAACACGTCGTACCCATTTCGCATAAGATGCATGAAAACGGCATTTTCCATTAACTTATTAATATCGCTTTTCGGATTAAATACCCGGATAGCATTGCGTAACCCAAGGTCTTCGAAATAGTATTTTTCACCGATTTCGAATATTTTCAATCCGTTCACGTCGATGCGTGGCGTGCGGTAAACGAAAAAAGCGTTTGTCAACGCATGAAGATAATTAAGGACTGTTTGCGTCGGCATCTTTATATTTTGCGATTTCAGATATTTACTAATATTCAATGCCGAGAACAAATTACCGGTATTGTCCACGAGGTATGTCACCAGATTTTCCAAAAAAGCCACATTCCGTATATTTTCACGAGCAACCACATCCTTCAATAAAATCGTAGAATAAACATTACGTAAGTATTCAAACGAGGGCTGTTGTTGTAGTTCAAAATTGTGCAGAAACGGCATCCCACCTAATGTCAAATATTGCATAAGGTTCTCGTCAGAGTTGTCTATTTGATTAAATTTCAAAAACTCCGTGTAGCTTAAGGAATGAATACGAAACTCCATACATCGTCCGGATAATAGCGTTGCCAATTCACCCGACAATAAATTCGCGTTACTACCCGTACAATAGATATCACACCTTTCCTCGTTCAGCAAGCTTCTCAGGCAGCGTTCAAAGGATTCAATTTCCTGAATTTCATCAATAAACAGGTAGTTTTTCTTTTCAGGGTTTAATTGGGATAGCACGAAATCATGAAGTTCTTTATCATTGGTAATGGATGAATAAACATCCAGTTCTTTGTCCAAATAAATAATATGCGCGTTCTCGTCTCGTATCTCATCCATCAACTGGAGCAACATATAGCTTTTACCAATTCTTCGCTGACCAACAAGTACTTTTATGATCGGTTTATCTATAAATGGAGCAATTTTGTCCAAATAGAGGATGCGTTTAATATATTTCTTTTTCATTACTTTGTTGAAACAGAGTTTTTATTTATCAATTAGTCTAAATAACTCAGCAAATATACATAAAGTTTCAATCATAACAGAAACTTTTAACAAAAACATGCAAAGTTTCAATCGTAACAGAAACTTTTATAATCTACTACGCGGAGACTCCGTTAAACCCCGTCCGCAATCGGACAAGAGTGTTCGGAATCGGACACCACAATCATCCCGTAATAACTCATAATCAATATTTTAAATTTATGGCACGTGCTTTGTTTCTATTATAACACAAAGTAACGGGGTCGGGAAATATGCAAAAACAACGCTGTCTACAGTTCTCTACCCACACACAAAAAATAGAAACGTTCTATGGATAGAAAAATTCCCAAAGAGGTGCTTCGATCAGAAAAAAGGAAGCGATGGATAAAGACCGGTGCCATTATCCTTGGTTCTGTCGCGG
>JBBACU010000045.1:0-10731 GCA_041656815.1 Proteiniphilum sp. | reverse complement strand
GGACTCGATGAACGGAAAATAGAAAGGGCAGATGCCGCCGCCGCGGAAGAGCAAGACGAAGAAGCCCCGCAACGCAGGGAGCGCAAGTCGAAGGCAGCTAAAAAAGAGCGGGTGAAGAAAGAAGACACCGAAGCAATGAAGGCGGCCGTGGTGAGCAAGTTCGCCAAAGATGAAGAGGTAGACGAGTAACATTAACAGTAAAACAAGGAAAATAATAATATGGCAGTTACAATGGCAGATATCCAGCATCTCCGCAAGATGACAGGAGCGGGCATGATGGATTGTAAGAACGCGCTGAACGAAGCGAACGGCGATTTTGACAAAGCGATGGAGATCATCCGTAAGAAAGGACAGGCCGTGGCCGCGAAACGCGAAGACCGCGAAGCATCGGAAGGATGCGTGCTGGCCAAGACCAACGGAGATTTTGCCGCGATCGTGGCCTTGCAATGCGAAACCGACTTCGTGGCGAAGAACGACGATTTTATCGCCCTCACGGAGCAATTCCTTGACGCAGCCCTGGAGCAAAAGCCCGAGACGCTGGAGCAGCTGCTCGCGATCAAGCTTTCCAACGGCACCATCTCCCAGTTGATCACCGACAAGATGGCGGCAACCGGGGAGAAGATGGAGTTAGGCTATTACGAACATATTACAGCCCCGTATGTTACCTCCTATGTTCATATGGGGAACAAGTTGGGCTCCATCGTGGGATTCAATAAAACGGTTGGCGAGCAAGTAGCGAAAGACGTGGCCATGCAAGTGGCGGCAATGAATCCGCTCGCGGTTACAGCCGAGGGAATCCCCGCGGAAGTGAAGGAGAAAGAACTCGAGATCGCGCGGGAAAAAGCGCGGGAAGCGGGAAAACCGGAAAACCTGCTGGACCGAATCGCCGAAGGATCCCTGCAGAAGTTCTACAAGGAGTCTTCCTTGCTTCAACAGGAATACGTGAAAGATCCCAAGAAGTCCATCGAGCAATACCTTAAGGAGCAAGATAAGGAGCTTACCGTAGAGTCGTTCAAACGGGTATCGTTGAACGCGTAGGCAGGCTTTCGCAAGTGATCAATCAAAGCGCCTTCGGGAGAAATCCCGGGGCGCTTTGTTTATTCAGGGGTGCCACCGCCCACGACCCAAGTGAGCACGTAGTGGTCGTGCACCTCGTAGTGTAACAGGTGAGCGCGTGGAGTCTCTCCCCCGGTTTCGGTGGCCATGATAGTGCCGTTATCCCCGGGGGTGAAAGGACGAACGCGCAAGTGTTCCTTGAAGTCTACCCCTTGCCGGTTGATCAGTTTGAAGAGGCTCTCTTTGGCTGACCAGTGGAGGAGTTGATGAATTACCTTGCGTGACGGGTCAATGTATTCTTCTTCAGAGATGAACTTGCTGGCGACCTTTTTCACTCGTTCCGAACGAGCCTCGATGTCGATTCCTACCGGCAGCGAGTCATGCAAGAGCAGCGCGGCGTACTCCTTGGTGTGGGAAAGACTGATGTGGTAGCTATGATCGGTAAGATATGGCCTTCCATCGGGGTGATTTTGGATGGATTTGTCATCACCTAAGAGAACAAACAGCATGGCGCGGGTGGAGAGCCATTCGATAGAACGCATGGGCGAGCGGATGCCATCGGTGTACGCGATGGCTTCCTGCCGGAGGTTCCCCGGGAAGTACTCCAGCAGCTCTTCGCGCGATTCCTCGATCCTCCATATGCCTAACAGGCCTCCGTTTTCTATATGTTCTTTCCTGATCAGCATCTACCGCTCCCGGGTTACTATGTTAGGTTATTCCTCTGTTCTATTGTCATGCTTTTTGGAGATGTACCGCACCTTCGTGATCCGTTTTTTGCTCATCTCCTCGGCCAGAAACGTGTACTTCTTGTAGGTGAAGCTCTCTTTTCGTTTTGGGAAATCACCTCTTAGCTCCAATAGAAGCCCGGCAAGGGTATCCACCTCCTCCGCCATCTCTTCAAAGTCCCTTTCGTCAACACCGGTTATCTTGATGAAATCCTCCAGCGGTGTCTTCCCCTCGAACAGGTACGAACCATCCGGCGCGATCGTGTAAAGGGGTTGTTCCTCGTCGTACTCGTCGCTAATATCTCCCACGATCTCCTCGAGGATATCTTCCATGGTGACCAGCCCGGAGGTGCCCCCGTACTCGTCTACCACGATGGCCATGTGTATCTTGTGCGCTCTAAACTCTTCCAAGAGGTCATCGATGCGCTTCGTGGCAGGGACAAAATAGGCCTGCCGTATCAGGGATTGCCAGTTAAAGCCGGTGGTTTTCCCCAAGTGGGGCAGCAGGTCCTTCACGTAGAGGATTCCCCGGATATTATCGGGGTTTTCATCGAAGATGGGAATACGCGAGAACCCCGCGTCCACGATAAAGTTTATTACTTCGTTAAAGGGGGTGCGGGCATCAATGGCAACCATGTGGCTGCGCGAGACGAAAATGTCGTCCACTGTCTTGTCCCGGAATCGTATGATCCCTTCGAGCATCTCCTTTTCCTGCTCTCGGGTAATCTCGTTCGACGTGATTTCCAGTGCTTTTGAGAGGTCTTCCACCGATATGTCGTGCCTCTTGTGGATGATGGAGCGACTAAACGAGTCCGAGCTTTTCACCAGAAAGGCGGAAAGAGGCGTTGCCAGTTTGTGGATTGCTTGGATAAGCCGCGAATGGCGGCCGGCAAACCTTACCGGGTCATGCGAAGCGTATGTTTTGGGCAGGAAATCAACAAAAAGCAGAACCACGCAAATCGCGATGATGATCTCGAGAAATAGTGTTTCGGTTGGTTGCCCCGCAAAATAGGGCAGTCGGTTGAGCAGGTAGATGATGAGTACCGTGATGGTGACGTTGAGCAAGCTGTAGGTGATAACGATGGAGGCCAGCAGCTTTTCGGGCTTGCCGAGCAGCCGGGTTAACCGTTCCCTTTTAGACTCACCCATGGCATGGAGGTCGTCGGGATGTTTTTTTCCGATCGCGAAGAAGGCTACTTCTGATCCCGAGACGAGGGCATTCAGTATAATAAGCAATAAGAGGAGTGCTGTTAACAAATAATCGGATGCCGCCGGCACGAAGGCCAGCGGGAGAACGTGGGACATCGATAAAGGGCCAGGGTCCAATGCGCGGTAATTTAATGAGACAAGGAGAATGTTCTAACGCTTCGTGTAAAAAAGAGGTAAAACATTCTCCTGCAAAAATACGATTATTATTTAGAACGGCAAATCATCTACTTCAGAAATGTTTTCTTTCTCGTCCGAGGGGGTTTCCACGTTTGACGGCGGCGTTTCGCCCTTTCCGGGGTAAGTGCTGCCACTGTCTTCCTCAGCGCCGGTAGGCCTTCTTCCCAGAAGCTCCAGGTTATCCGCTACTATCTCGGTGATATACCGTTTTACACCATTCTGGTCGTCGTACGAACGAGTGCGGATTTTTCCTTCAATGTAGAGCTGCGTTCCCTTTTTAATAAACTTCTCGGCCACTTGCGCCAATCCTCTCCAACAAACAATGTTGTGCCACTCCGTCCGTTCGGGTACCTGCGTTCCGCTGGATGTGGTGTATCCTCTCTCGCTGGTAGCCAGTGAAAAGGTGGCCAGTGACACGTCGTTGTCGAAATACTTCATCTCGGGGTCTTTTCCCACGTTCCCAACTAAGATAACTTTGTTTACCGACATAATTTAATTTTTTTGGTTAGAAAATAGATTTAACTGCAAAAGCAAAATTAATCATTTTTTTACTATTTACCCCATGAATCATCCATGGATTCGAGATATTTACGGGTTAGGCGCGCGATCGGGTACAAACCCAGCTGGTCGCGCTTGATTTTCAGGAGCTCTCCCGGTGGGTTGAATACTGTTTTCCCGGAGAGGACTACCCGGTAAAAGCTGGCATGGATCAACTGGTGGGAGAGCGCGTGCTTAAACGTGCGGGGCGGGTCTATGGGTAGGAGGGGGACACCCGCGAACAGTTCTTTGAAGGCGGGCGACTCGAGCAGGTGATCCAGTCCCCCGCGCCCGGATGTTTCAACGAGGGGAAACTCGTACAGGTTTTTCCAAATATCTTGCTTCACCCTCCGGGTGATATAGGTGGATCCGTTATGCAGGATATGGAAATAGTGGAAATAGCGTTTCTTGGGTTCCTTTTTCTTCGCGCTAACCGGGAAATCGGTCGGTCTTTTTAGCGAATGCCCCATGCAGTAGTCCTGAAGCGGGCATTCAGCGCACTTTGGTTGCGCGGGGGTACAGACAAGCGACCCGAAATCCATGATTGCCTGGTTAAAGGCAGCCGGGTTGTCGGGGGGCATCAACGAGCGGGCAATCGCGGTTACCGCCTTCTTCCCCTTCGAGGCGTCGACGGGGTCGGCAATCGCGAAGAGGCGGGCAATCACTCGCAATACGTTGCCATCCACGGCCGCGTGCGGTTCGTTGAACGCGATCGACGAAATAGCCGAGGCCGTGTATTCGCCAATCCCCTTGAGGGAGAGAATATCGGTGTGGCGGGTGGGGAATTCCCCGCTAAAACGATCCATTATGTCACGCGCCGCCGCGTGCATGTTGCGTGCCCGGGAATAGTAGCCAAGCCCTTGCCACTCCATCAGCACCTCCTCTTCGCTCGCCGAAGCCAGCGATTGCACGGTGGGGAAACGCCGGGTGAAACGCACGTAATAGTCCCACCCTTGCGCTACCCGGGTTTGTTGCAGGATCACTTCCGAAACCCAGATAAGGTAAGGGTCGGTGGTTTCTCGCCAAGGCATGTCCCGCTTGTTCTCGTTGTACCAGTTTAATAAATGCCGGGTGATGGGCGTACTCGTAGTTTTCATTCCGCGAATCTACATAAAAAGTTTATAAACTCAGGATATTTCTTCGCTCGGCATGGCTCAAGCAGGCTTGTCCCGTCCGCTCAGGGAACCGGCATGTTTCACACGAGGGAAAATATGCAAAAAATGGAAAAATTCGCGTCATTTATTTCTCACGTTAAAAAAAAAGCTATATATTTGCAGTCCAAAATTTTACTGACCAACATACAGTATTATTATTAATATTTAAAATATAGGATAAAATGACTAAAGCAGACATTGTAAACGAGATCGCGAAAGATACGGGTGTCGACAAAGCATCGGTATTGGCAACAGTTGAATCATTCATGGAAGTGGTGAAAGACTCGTTAGCTAACAACGAGAACGTCTACCTGAGAGGTTTCGGTAGTTTCATCGTGAAAAAAAGAGCTCAAAAAACAGCCCGTAATATCTCGAAAAATACGACCATCATCATCCCCGAGCATAATATACCCGCTTTCAAACCTGCTAAAACATTTGTAGCGAAGGTAAAAGAAGCTAAGTTTTAATTTTTAAAAGAGATCAAGATGCCAAGCGGTAAAAAAAGAAAACGGCATAAAATGTCTGTTCACAAGCGTAAAAAAAGACTGAGAAAAAACAGGCATAAGAAGAAGAAATAGACCCGGTGTTTTTTCAGCGAATATACAGGAACAAACTTAAAGGAACCACCCGGGTATTAAGTTTGTTCTTCGTATATAGAAACATAGACTGATGAACTATTCTGTTAAGCCAAAATAACGAATAAGCAAGTGCAACGTCAAGCTTGCTTGAACATTGCCGAGCGTGAGTTATTTATCCAAATGAGCAGCATCGAACTTGTTCGAGTGATGCCATGGCGAAGAATAGTCTAAATTTACTGAACATTTTCGTTAAGCGATGAACAGAAGACTAGCTTGCTTGGATTATGTCGTTGCGAGAAAATGTCTAAGTTTACTGAACAGTTCAAGCGAGAACGTTCCTTTCTGTTGTGATGACAGAAACCCGAAATTAATTATTTAAATCATTTAAAACGAACAATTGTGACAAGCGAACTTGTTGTAGATGTTCAACCCAAGGAAATTACCATCGCGGTTCTCGAAGACAAGAAACTGGTAGAACTGCAACAGGAAAGTCAAGACGAATCCTTTTCGGTTGGCAACATCTACGTGGGCAAGGTAAAAAAACTGATGCCCGCCCTGAACGCGGCTTTCGTGAATGTGGGACATAAAAAGGACGCTTTTCTTCACTATTTGGATTTAGGGGTTGAATTCAACTCGTTGCTGTATTTTCAGAAACAAGTTGAAGACAAAAAAAAGATTCCGCAGGTTCAGCGAATGAAGCTGCAGCCTGATATCGACAAGGACGGTTCTATCACCGATGTCCTGAAGGTTGGTCAAGAGATACTTGTTCAGATAGCCAAGGAGCCCATTTCGACCAAAGGGCCCCGTCTGACTTCCGAGATATCCTTCGCCGGACGGTTCATGGTATTGATACCCTTTCTCAATCGCGTGTCGGTATCGCAGAAAATTAAATCGCGCGAGGAGCGTGCCCGCCTACGCCAACTCGTACAAAGCATCAAGCCAAAAAACTATGGCGTGATCATCCGTACGAACGCGGAAGGCAAACGCGTGGCAGACCTTGACGCAGAGCTAAAGGCACTGGTTAAACGGTGGGAAGATAATATCGGCAAGATTCAAAAAGCCAAGGCCCCGACGCTCGTTTACGAGGAGACAGGCCGCACGGTAGCATTACTGCGCGATATTTTTAGCCCCTCGTTCGAGCAAATCCATGTTAACGATAAGGATGTATCTAAAGAGTTATCCGAATACGTTAGCCTCATTGCCCCGGACAGGAAGAACGTAGTGAGAAACTACAGGGGCGGGTTGCCCATCCTGGATAACTTCGGCATCACGAAGCAGGTGAAATCGCTTTTTGGAAAAACGGTGACGTTTAAAAACGGAGCGTACCTCATCATCGAGCATACCGAGGCACTGCACGTGATCGACGTGAATAGCGGGAATCGTAACAAATCAAAGCTGGGCCAAGAGGAAAGCGCTTACGAAGTAAACTTGGCAGCGGCCGAAGAGATTGCCCGTCAATTGCGGTTGAGGGATATGGGAGGTATTATCGTGATCGACTTCATCGACATGAGCAAGGGGGAGCACCGCAACAAGTTGCTCTCGAAGATGCAAGAGTTGATGTCGAAAGATCGTGCCAAACACAATATTCTGCCATTGAGTAAATTCGGATTGATGCAGATCACGCGGCAGCGTGTGCGTCCCGAGATGGAAATTGCCACGAGCGAAGTATGCCCCACTTGCTTTGGCAAAGGAAAAATAAAATCGTCGATTCTTTTTACCGACACACTGGAAGGAAAGATCGATTATTTAGTGAAAAAATTAAAAGTGAAGAAATTCAGCCTGCACATTCATCCCTATGTCGCGGCGTACGTTCAGCAAGGTCTCTTTTCGTTGAAGTACAGATGGCGTAAGAAATTTAATGCCGGGATCCGGATCATACCTGATCAGAACTTGGGATTCCTGCAATACGTGTTTTACGATAAAGACGGCAACGAAATAGACCTGAAAGAAGAAATTGAAATGAAATAGAGTCGCTCACGCGATTTTATGATAACGTAAAGACCGGCACCTCGAGAGGAGTGCCGGTTTTTTGGTTACACGGGGTCTACATCGTAGTAGAACGTCATGTACCGGAATTCCGGCATACCACGCAATTCCTTTTCCGCTTTTATCAGGTAGTCTCGCACACGGTGCACGGGCAGGCCGCTCTCGAGCTTCAGAAGAATCTCCCGGATATGGTATCGTTGAACACGGCTCACGACCGGTTTGTTCGGGCCCAGCACCCGCTCGTGAAGCGACCCTTTTAAAAGGTCGGCAAACCGTGCCACGGCGGTCTCTGCCTTTTTTTCATCTTTATGCTTGAAAATTACCCGGATTAACCGGTAAAACGGGGGGTAACGAAAGTATTCGCGCTCGCCCAGTTGAGCGAGGTAAAACGATTCGTAATCGTTCTCCATGATATAGCTGTAAATGGGTTGATGGGGGTCGTTGCTCTGGATGACGACGCTTCCCCGCCGATCTCTCCTGCCGGCTCGTCCCGCGCTCTGCAGCATCAACTGAAAACCCCGTTCGTGTGAGCGGAAATCGGGATAGTTGAGGAGCGAGTCGGCCGAGATGATTCCCACGACCCGCACGTTCTCAAAGTCCAGTCCTTTCGATAACATCTGTGTGCCTACCAAGATCTGGATTCGTTTCTCCTGAAAATCACGAACGAGGTTTTCCAGCGACTCTTTGCCTCGTGTCGTATCGGTGTCCATCCTCGCCACGACAGCCCCGGGGAATAGCCGCGACACCTCCTCTTCCAGCCGCTCTGTTCCCAGTCCAAGGGGTTTCAGGTTTTCGCTATGGCATGACGGGCACTCGCGCGGCACGTGACGGGTCGCGTTGCAATAGTGGCAAACAAGTTTGGCCGCCTGTTTGTGGTAGGTTAGTGCCACGTCACAGCGGGAACATTTAGGAATCCAACCGCATTGCTTGCATTCTAACAGCGAGGCGAAACCGCGCCGGTTACGAAAGAGGATAACCTGTTCGCCGTTCGCGAGTGCTGTTTCCATCTGTTCGATCAATGCCGGGGCAAGAAGTGACTTCATCCTTTTCCTTCGGCGGAGGTCGCTCGTGTCTTCCAAACGGATCTCGGGCATCATCAGGGTGTTGTAGCGTTCGCCGAGCGTCACCAGCCCGTATTTCCCCTTTCGCGCGTTGTGGTACGATTCGAGAGAGGGGGTGGCAGACCCCAAGAGTGTTTTGGCTCCTGTCATGTGTCCGAGCATGATCGCGGTATCGCGCGCGTGATAACGGGGCGCCGGATCCTGTTGCTTGTAGCTTGTCTCGTGCTCCTCGTCCACGATAACCAGTCCCAGTCGCCGGAACGGTAGAAAAAGAGAAGAACGTACCCCGAGAATGATTTCGTACGGATGGTCTGACAGCATCTTCTGCCATATCTCCACGCGTTCGCGGTTGCTGATCTTGGAGTGGTAGATAGCGATCTTGTTTCCGAATACCGATTGCAGTCGATCCGTGAGCTGCGTGGTGAGCGCGATCTCGGGGACCAGGTAAAGCGCTTGCATCCCTTTCGAGAGCAATGTGTTCAAAAGATGAATGTAAATCTCCGTCTTGCCGCTTGAGGTGACCCCGTGCAGGAGGCAGACCTGCTGTTTGGCGAAACAACCTTGGATAGCTTCGAGCGCTTTTTGTTGCGCGTCGTTTAACGGGAAAGGAGCCCGGGTACTCCGTGGCTCGCTGTTTATCGCGGAATCTTCCACCTCGAGCGTTTGTACGACATTTTTCTGGATTAACCCGTTAAATATGGCGGGGGAGTAGTCGAACAAACTCATTGCCGCCTTTTTCCGGATGCTGCTGATCCCGTTCTCTTGAAAATATCCTTTCAGTTCTCCGAATAGGGCTTGTTGTTTCTTTGCCCTCCCGATGAGGACGGAAGCCGACTCTACATCCAGCGAGGGGTTCAGGTGGAGGAATGTTTCGGTGCGCGGTGTGATTTTTTGTTGCAGGTCCTCCGGTTTCATGGAGGGTGGCAGGGCTGCTTTGTAGACATCGCCCAAGGGAGACATGTAATACGAAGAGATCCATTCCCACAGCCTCAATTGCTGTTCGTTCACTACCGGGTGTGAATCGATCGCGGAATGGATCTCTTTGGTCTCGAAATGCCGAGGCGGTTCGTGATGTAACCTCCTGACGATAGCGGTGTAGTGCTTCTTGCTCCCGAACGGGACAACAACCCTATACCCCTTTCCGATCTCCCGTTGTAACGCCTCCGGAACCGAGTAGGTGAATAGCTCCGAAAACGGAAGGGGCAAGATTACATCAACAAACATTTTAAAAATAGACCGTTCCGGTAATGGTCCAAGATTCGCTTTTACCGTTCAGGGGATCGCTCCAGTTGGGGATGTCATCCGCGTAGTTATCGGTGAGCTTTATGCTGTAATTCAGGCCGACCTGAATCATGTTGAACAGCTCTATCCCGGCACCGATGTTCGCTCCGGCTTGGAACTCCTTTGCCTTGATGTCATCGGCAATCCCTTCTAAGTTGATCTCTTCACCGGATATCAGGTACCCCGCCCACGGGCCGGCCGCGGCAAATAATTTCAACGGCAGCGCTCCTAATCCTAATTTCAGCTTGGCATTTACAGGCAAGTTCAGGTAACGGTTGGAGACCTCTTCTGCCTCCCCTCCTCCCGAGAGCCGGGAGATAGTCATGCGGTTGTCATTGTACAGCAACGCCGCCTCTATCCCGAAATTACCCCCGCCCAGGGGAAGGAGCATTGCTTCGACAGAAGGTCCTATGCTATACGTGGTCATATTATCCACGTTAAACGTCTCATCGGGTGTGTTGAAGTCGGGATTATTAAGCCCCACGCTTCCTTTAACCCCAAACTTAACTTGGCTGAACGCGGGTACGCTCAGCAGGGTTACGAGTATCAACACGGTGTTGATTTTGATGATTCTACTTGTTTTCATTTTACCTAGTTTGTTTGTTGTATTGATTTTTATTCCAGTATGGCGCGCTTGTGCGCGAAATTACGCAATAACATCCTTTAAACAAAATTGATCGCGCGTTTGTTGTCAGATTGTCACGAAATATAGAGAAGAAAAAAGCGTTCCTCCCGTTACCGGGAAAGAACGCCTCGTTGCTATAGTTTCATTTGCTTTATTAATCCATGAACTTCGCTTTTATGAACTCGCGATTCAATCGGGCGATGTTGCTAATGGAGATGTTCTTGGGGCACTCCACTTCGCATGCCCCGGTATTGGTGCAGTTCCCGAATCCCAGTTCGTCCATCTTGGCCACCATCGACTTGGCGCGACGGGCAGCTTCCACTTTGCCTTGCGGCAGCAGGG
>JBBACU010000044.1:0-10830 GCA_041656815.1 Proteiniphilum sp. | reverse complement strand
TGGACATGGGAGTACCTGCATCATGAAATTTCGTGGGCAGTAGTACAAAGAATAATGATCGACGCTCCGGCCGTGGAAACGGGAGAGGACGTGGAGGAAATACGCATAACGGCAGATAACGCGGAGGTGCTGAAAAACCTAATAAACAACTCGTAATGGAAAAGATAACAGGGGGCTCCCTCGAATTTGAGATCACCGGAAACGCCGATAAACTGGTAAACGTTTTGGAGACGGCTAAACGAAGCATACAAGGTTTTTCCGAAACCACCACCACCGGCGGCGAGGACATGGAGAAAGCCTTTGAGAAGGCCGCCGAGACAATAGAGCAGGCGTGGAAAGACATAGATTATATGTCCGATATCCATCGCAAATCACTCGAAGAACTCGAAAAAACATACAAAGAGCTCGGCGATAGAGCCGGTGAGGCATTCATGCAAGGCACCGCCAAAGGCGACGAAGAATATCGCCGGTTAGTCCGGGAACAGGAGGAGGTCGGCAAACTAATTGACGAGAGAAAGAAACTCGTTGTTGAGATAAACGACACCGCCGATGCCCTTTCTAAAGAGGAGCAAGCCTTTAATAAGCTAAAGGAGAAAGTCGACAAGGCCGCCAACAGCAAATCAAAGCTCACAACCCAGCTGCGCAACATAACATACGAGATCGCAGAAATGGAGGAGGCCGGGCAGAGAGGGAGCGAAGCATACAAGAAGTTGACAGACGAAGCGGCCAGACTAAACAACGCCCTTCAAGACGCACGTACCCAGACCCGCATTTTATCACACGATAACGCCGGACTGCAGGGAGTAATATCGGGGGTTTCCGGAGTAACGGGAGCATTTTCCGCGGCACATGGGGCAATAGCCCTTTTTTCCGGGGAGAGCGAGAACCTTCAAAAAATCATGCTCCGGGTACAATCCCTCATGGGTATAACTATGGGGTTGCAACAGGTAGCCAACGTTTTAAACAAAGATAGTGCCTTCCAGCTCACCGTCGTGGCCAGAGCCAAAAACCTGTTGGCTGCCGCCACCACGAGGCTATCCGTGGCCCTCGGTATTTCCACGGCCGCTGCCCAAGCCCTTATGGCCACCCTCACGCTCGGCCTTTCGCTCGCCATCACGGGAGTAATAGCACTAATAGCCAAATTTTCAAGTGCCGCCCGGAAAGCCAAAAAGGAGCAGGAGGAGCTTAACAAAGCTATTTCAGAGATGGCCGGCAAGCCCACAGCATCCATTCAGAAGCTGGCCGGTGAATACAACCAGCTAACCAAAAGTATGCGAGATAAAGAGGAGTTTGTCCGCAACAATAAAAAGGCATTCGAGGAGCTGGGCTTGACCATCAACACCGTTGCAGATGCGGAGCGGTTGCTTTCTGACCCCGCGAACGTTCAAAAATTCGTCAATGCCCAACTGGCCAAAGCCAAGGCGACCGCCCAGCTGGACAAAATAATGACCAAACAGCAGGAGCTCGAGCAAAAACGACTTGAATACGAACAAATGCCTGACACCGTTAGCCAATTCGTGCAGACAAGCAGTTTTGGAGGGGGGTATTACCAGACCGTGGAAAACCTCAAAAAGGTAAAATTAAAGGAGGAAATCGACGGCCTAAATGCCGATTTGCAGTTTGGTTATTTGAAGGTAGCGCAGACCGAACAAGAGGCCGCCCAGACAATTGACGAAATAAACAGGGAGTCACGAGAAGCCATCGAGGGCTCCATTCTTTACTATCGTGAATTGATAAAAGACAAGACGGAAGCGATGGAGATACTCACGGACCCGGAGGCCATAACGGCAGCACGGAAGGAAATAGAGGACTTGCAGGCAACTTTAAATAAAATTCAAGGTACTCATACGACAGCCACAAGCACGACAGGCAAGGACCCATTTATCGAACAACTCGAAGAGCGGAAAAAGAAATACGACGAATATTTCAAATGGGTTAACAGCGGGGATGAAGTAGTTCGTAAATCAGCAAAACAGGAGTTTGCCGGACTACTCGACGAAGGAGAAAACTATCTCGAATATTTGAAGCAACAGCGGGAACAACTAACCGCCACCATAGGAGACGAAGAGGCTACCAAGCGACAGAGGGAGGAGCTCCGGAAACTAAACACGGCCATCGCCACGGAGACAAAGGACACCGTTCTCGCCCAATTTGATGCCGACCTCCAAGCCCAGCTTTCAACGGCCGAGAACGTCCTGCAAATGCTTGATATTATACAAAAGCGAAGGGATGGGCTGGGAGATGATGGGACGGAGGTAGGAACCGGAAAAACAAATATCCTTGACAAAGCACAAAAAGAAGTTTCAGAGGAAGCACGAGCGCAAACACAACAGCTTTTGGATGAATATGCAGACTATATACAGGAAAAACTGGACTTCGAGGCCGACTATTCAGAAAACGTCCTGCTACTAAACAAACAGCTCGCGGAAGCCAAAACAGACGAAGAGAGACGAATTGCCATGGCAGCTTTGGCCGGGCTTGAAACCGACCGTTTGCGTTACGCCAAGCAGACCGGCTCGAAGGAGTACGACCTGCTTGTTGAGCAATATCAATCCTTCCAGCAACGCCGGGAAGCCATCTCGAAGGATTACGACGATAAAATAGCACTCGCAACGAAAAACAACAATCAACAGCTGATAGAACGGCTAACCCAAGCAAGGGAAAAGAGTTTATCCAGCATAACACTCGAGGAATTCCAGAACACCGACGCATGGACACAGATACTCGGAAACCTTGACGACCTGACCACCGCCCAACTGACGAAACTAATCAACACGATAGAATCGCAACGGGCAACCCTCGGCATTGAACTTGACCCCGCGGACATGCAGGTGATACTCGACAAATTGGAAGTCGCCCGAGATACCGTGCAAAAAAGGAATCCCTTTATAGCACTCGCACAAGCCCTTAAAGATTATGGCAAAGAGACTGGCGAGCAAGCTAAAAAGAAAGACCTCAACCGCATATTTGAAGGCGTAGCTGGGAGTATCGAGCTGGCAAAAGGGGCGCTCGATTCAGTAGTCGACGGCCTATCCGAGATGGGCATTACCGGAGACGATGTCACCCAAAAACTACTGGGGGATATCAGCAATTTGATGGGATCGGCAGGACAGCTCGCCACCGGATTAGCCACCGGAAACCCGATGGGAATCATACAGGGGGGGATTGGCGTAATAACGAATGCCTTTAAAGTTTTCAACCAACAGGACAGGGATGCCGAGAGAGCCATCAAGAAGCACGCCGAAGCCGTCAAGAAGCTGGAAAAGGATTACAACAACCTCCAGAAAGCCGTTGAAAAAGCACTCGGGGAAGGCTATTACAAGAGCCAGCAGGCACTCATCCAAAACATGAAGAAACAGCAAATCGAGCTGCAGAAGATGAGGCAGGCCGAGGAATCGAAGAAGAAAGCCGACAAGGATAAGATCGACGAGTATAACGACTCTATCAATGAATTAGGAAATCAGATCGAAGACACAGTCGAGTCCATATCGCAAATGATCACCCAAACCAGCGCAAAGGACATGGCTCAACAGCTTGCCGATTCCATAGCCGAGGTTTTCACTTCCGGGTTTGACTCCAGTGCCGTGGCGGGAGCCATAGAGGAGGTGACAAACAACGTGATGCGGAATGCTGTCAAAAAGGCCCTAACAATGCGATTTCTCGAAGAACCGATGCAAGATGCCATTTCACAACTACAGCAATCAATGGGATTCACGAAAGATGGGCTCGGCTCCTTCGATGGACTATCAACCGAGGAACAACAGGCCTTCAAAGACAAAGTATCAGGCATCGCAAATTCATACAGCGAAGCAATGAAAATGTACGGCGACCTTTTCCGGGGGCTGGAGGACGAGTCTCCGGACGATCCCACATCACTATCCGGAGCCATCAAGGGAGCCAGCCAAGAGAGCATAAACCTATTAGCAGGGCAAACCAACGCAATGAGGATAAACCAAGTCGAGGGCAATACGATCATGCGGGAGCAACTACTCCACCTCGCCAGCATCGACAGGGGCATAGGCATATCGAATGAGTTGCTGTCCGGCATTTATAACGCCCTAAAGACGAGAGATTACGACACCCTCCGTGCGCAGGGCATAATGATGTAAAAATATGGAAAAGAACGCAAAAACAATATTAGAGCTCGCCGCCAAGACGGGGGTTTGCAGGACGGGCAGAAGGTACCTCAAAAGTACACCCAAGGACACCGACACGCTAATCAAGATATTGAAAGGCTGGCCGGAGTACCTCCAAGAACATGGCGACTTGGCCGTGAAAATACTGCGGGAAAACATGGACGCGGATATTGATCAACGACTCCGGCAATCGAACATATTTCTTGACTTCGAGGGGAAAGCAACAATTGACAATGACACGGCCGTGATGCTACTCGGAAAGAGCAACGTGAGCATCACGACAAAACCATTTGCCGTTTGCAAGATATACCTTTTCAACGACAGCATATCGGTAATCATGCCGGGGGATAACTCCATCGTGGACGTGGAGACATGGCATCATTCCTCCGCGGGCATAACAGTCAATGCCACGGCCAAAACTATCGGGAGGCAGTACGACGGCACCCAAATCATTGGAGCCGGAAGCACGACGACCGAACACCACGCCAGGGGGGAAGTATTTAACGGAAAGGAAACAAATCACATCAAAAAATAAACCATCATGGCCACAACGATAGACCAAAGCAGGATTAAATTAGTATTACCCTTGAACGAAGACAAAGGGAGTGCGACTGTATATGATTACAGCCTATTTAAGAACCACGGGAGTGTTAGCGGAACTGCCTACTTCGACGCTGCCAAGGAAGGCAACGGGGTATATTTTCCGGACGGGGCTGGTACCGTGGATATTTCGACCCTTCCCGTCAACCTGACGGGCGACTTCACGATCATGTTTTGGGCACAGACCGCCCGGCTGGGAGACAACCGCTCCGGCAACATGGCGGGGATAGTTCTTGCGACAGCAAGAGATTTACACGACGTTTGGACGGAAGTAAGGGAAAAGACGTGGGGGCATTGGGTTATTTCCAAGGCAGGAAATACCGTGAGCGTTTACCTGAACTCACGCTTGCTTAAAGCCGTCACCTTAACCGATCCTTTGACAGGAATTGCGCTCGCTCAAAACATATACGACGGGGCAAACGGATACGGAGCCATCGACGAAGTGAAAATGTACGACCTCGCCCTCACGAGAGAGGAAATACAAGAAGAGGCCAGCACGGCCGCCCGGCTCGCGTATTACATAAATAGCAAGAATTTACTCGACTGGGATATCCACGTTTCCGAAAGCAACGGGATACTCGACCGCCCGAAGATGAAATCACCCCGATCAATAAGCTGGGATGACTATCACGGCGAAGTGGTAGACCTCCGGGGTAAGAGGTTAGAGCCGAGAACCATCACCCTATCCTGCTTCATGCGAGCCAAGGGAAAGCTCGACTTCGTGAACAAGCTCAACGAGTTCCTGCAAGTATTCGATGCCGATGGAACCCAACGCCTCACGATAGACGTTCACCCCACCAAGCCACTCATTTACGAAGTTTACAACGAGGCCGGTACGGCGGTAAGAAAACGATGGAACGACGATATCATGGTGGGTACCTTCCAGCTAACCCTTAAAGAGCCTGACCCCGTCAAGAGAGTAGTAAGGTGGGCAAGCACCTCCGGAAGCCGGGTACTCAACATGAATATAACCAGTAGGCTCGCCCTTACTATTTCGTGGGGCGACGGCACTTATACAGAAGACGTGTATGGCGAGGGTGTGGCACTAACGCACACATATCCCACCGACGGGATTTATCATGCCGTCATTTTGGGAGTAATCGAAGAGATAGAAGCATTCACCACTAACGGGATTTTAGTATGGGAGAGATTATAATTAAACACCGTGAGGGAGGCGAAACAGACCTTCACGCGAAAAGCAGAGCCATACGGGTAATACGAGCGGAGCAAAGGAAGGTGCTCCTGGGGGAGGATATTTTCACGCTCACCATTCAGACACCATCACCCGTCGTTGCGGAGATAGGCGACAAGATAGACATTTTCGGAGGCACTTACACGATAAACCAACTCCCCACGATCACCAAGACCGGAACGAAATCATACGAGCAGACACTCACGTTCGAGGGAATGCAGAGCGAGCTACTGGACGTTCAATTCATACTGCCCGGCAATACCATGTACGACGATTTGACGGGGGACGCGGGCGACTTTTTGGGCATCATCGTTCAAAACGCCAACAGGGTTTACCCCGGTAAGTGGGCAGCCGGAACGGTACCCGAAAACACGGAAACAAAGACGCTATCCTTTGCCGAGAAGAACTGCCTCGCCGCCCTGCAAGAGATATGCGAGGAATGGGGTACCGAGTTTGAAATAACCATGAGCGAGAGCGGACTCCGAACCATCCATTTGAAGCAAGTGGGTGTCCAGTTCCCGTTTACATTCAAGTACGGCCGCACGGGGGGATTATACGAGCTTTCCCGTAAGAATATAAATTCAAAGAACGTGGTTACACGCCTCTACGTTTACGGGGGAAGCCGGAACCTCGGGAGATACCGGAGCGGTAAGCTTTGCCTTCCGAATAAATTAAAAAATCAATCCTACATAGAGAACGCCGAAGCGATAACCCTCTATGGCTTGAAGGAGAACGTGAAAACCTTCGATGAAATATACCCCGTCCGGTACGGCCTCGTGACCGCTCTGGGGGAAAGTAAACACACGTTCACCGACGACACCATGGACTTTGACTTGAACGAAGTAGAAGGAGAGGACACCAAATGGCTGATACCCGGTATCTCCGCAAAGGTGCGCTTCACCACCGGCAACCTTGCCGGATACGAGTTTGACCTCCACAAGTACGATCACGCCACGAAGGAGATACAAATCATCCCATTCATGGATGAAAACGGGTATAAATTTCCGAGCGAAACAAGCCCGGCGTTTCAGATGCAAATTGGAGACCAGTACCACTTCATCGACATCAACCTGCCGGATTCCTACATAGAGAACGCGGAAGAAGACCTCGAGGATTTGGCTATTAAATATTACGACCAATACAAGCAACCGCAGGTTCAATATTCGTTAAGCATTCATCCCCGATTTTTGGAGAAATACACCGGGGCCGGCATCACAAACATTTTCTCCATAGGCGACCAGATAAGCGTGCTGGACGAGGAAATCGGCGTTGATAAAACACTCCGTATCGTAGCATTCACGCGGGACGCGGTAGACCCCTTCCGTTATACCCTCACCCTCTCCGAAGCCACCTACACAAAGACGATCATAAACCGGATTATCGACGATATAGAAGATATAGAGGATATTATCATTCGAAACAACCTCGCCGATCCTTTTCGTGCACGCAGGAACTGGATGGCAGCGCAAGAACTTCTCGACAAGATATTTGACCCCGAAGGCTACTATTACAGCGAGAAGATACGCCCGCTTTCCATCGAAACAATGATGCTCCAAGTTGGAGCCAAGTCTCAACAATTCATCCTTCAAAACACACGCTTTGAGCCAAATTACGAAGGAAATCCAAACCGGATAAACATCATTGGGGGGCAGTTAATACACTACACCGTCAATGACACCATAACACCGTGGACTTTAAACAGTACCCTCGTGACCGGCCTCCAAACGAGCAAGTCATACTTCGTTTACGCCAAATGCGAAAGGCAGGGAGGGGGCGGTGTCATCATAGTTGACGAAACCCAGTACATGGTCGATCAAGACCCTAATTTTTACTACTTCGTGATCGGCCACCTTAGTAGCGTGATAACCAACCCCGACGGGAGTAATGGCGCGCGGATTCTTTCCCTTACATACGGCTCCACCACCATAAACGGACGATTCATAAAAACAGGGAGGATCGAGAGCAGCGGCGGCGGTTATACCTACTTTGACCTCGACGAGGGGATCATCGGGGGAAGGATACGCTTCCTTTCCGGGAATTCAGAAATAGACCTCGAGGACTGGACGAGGTTTATAGAGCAAGACCTTGACGACATAGACGATCTCGTCATAGACCTCGAGGATTACATTGATAACGCTTTCCACGATGGCATAATAGAGGAAGCGGAGGCCGTGGCAATAGAGAAATACTTGAACCAGATAAGGTATGAAAAAGTGTCGCTTGAAGCCAACTACAACAAACTAATTCTCAGCCCCTTGTTGACAGGTGATCCAAAAACAAACCTCCTCAATTCCAAGATTACATTTTTTGGCACGACGGAAAACCTCATCAACACCATCAATGCCGTGATAGCGGACGGGAGGGTTACGGAGAGCGAGAAGCAGAGCGTGGATGCCGTATTTAGCCAATACCGGATAGATTCCGCTGACTTTTCGGAAAAGCTGGAACTTGCCAACCAAGCAATCCAGCAAACGCTCAAAGACATTGCAGACGGAGCTGCAGACATGGCCGCCGACGCACAAGCGACCGCCAACCTCGCCAAGGCCATAACAGATAAATTTGGTACAACAATAGACGGGGGCTTGATTCAAACAGTTATTGTCCAGTTCCGGGAAGCAAACAGCGAGGTAGTGACCGCTGGAACATCAGGGATACAGGGAGCGGCAAAAGATCAACCGGCACTCTGGGCGGGTGGCAGCTATGAGGATGCAATATCAGGCGTAGCAAAAGCGATAATAAGGCACGACGGAAGCGCAAAATTTACCGATGCTGAAATAACAGGAATTATTAATGCCAACAGTGGTTCATTTTCAGGGGCATTAGCATCCCCTTTTGAGCGAACAAAAAGCACATACACAAAAGACTTTTCTAATAATTTAATTGTAACAGGCAGTACTTTTATTTTACCATGGGATCAATTAGGGTCAGGTAGATTGATAAGATTAATACAGCCAAACCCAGGGTCACCTTATTGTACGGCACCAACGGGGAAATATTTCTATGAAGATGGGGTGCAAAAAAACAAACTAACCATGCTTGGAGCAGAAATAATAGAGCTACTTGGGTACACAGATAGTCAGGGAAACTTCACTGGTTGGTTGGTTCTTAATAGAGGACTATTACACACAGTTAGTACTTGGGGGGAACCACATAGAATCGTGGCACATGGTCGTGTTAAAACAAACGATCCATTTAAGTACCATACTTTTGATGGTAGTACATTAACAGTATCAACAGGTGAATTTAATTCGAGAAAATACACCTCGATAATAATGCCAGAAGAATGGTTCGATAGCATAGATGGGTATTACGTGAAAATCATCGCCAATGGGGCGGACAGCGCATCTTTCCACACAGTAGGAAAAAACACTCACTACGCTTTTAGAGTTTACCAACATAGTCTTAATGTAGCTAATGGGACGTTAAGCCCTACTACAACATTTGACTTTTACTTTGAAATATACTCTGCCGCATGGCTATATCCTAAATCAGGGTCAGGAGGAGGAATGCCGGGAGAAGAATGGTAACCCTTAATAGAATAACAAATAAATATTACGATGAAAATAATAAGGAATAAATACATACCATTTAAAGGGTTTAGAGCAATCAATCTTTTCGGCATTCTCTTTGTGAGAGGATCAAGGCCATTAACCAACAGGACACTCAACCACGAGCGAATCCACACAGAGCAATGGAAAGAACTGCTCTGGATCGGATTCCTACTCTGGTACGTAGTAGAGTGGATCATTCGCTTATTTGCTTTCAAAGGAGCAAAACAGGCATACAGAGACATCAGCTTTGAGCGCGAGGCATACCAGCACGACACAGATATGGACTACATAAAAACCCGGAAGCGCTTCGCATTCACCCGATACATACGGGAGAAAAAAGCATGAATTATTGATAATATTTTGACTATTTACGTATTACCATAATACGTTTCTTAAATTTGTAAAACGACTAAAACAAAAGACAATGGGGATTTTATTTGGAATTGGAAATACGAAACCCACGTATCCATACGACAATTACTATGGAATAGAATGGGATGACACCGTGGCCGTTAGTAGCGCGACACGCATAGGACGGCAGGAACTGCACGCTGAGCTGCCCATCCAGAGCAGAATGAAGCGGTGCCTTTTAAATGACCTCGGGGAGGTAACGGCATACCTTGACCCCTCCGACAGCACGCAGGTAGAAGGAGAAGGGGCGGCCACACTCGACGGAAGCCAAGGACAGGTAATGGTTGAATTGCCGGAGCATTACCGGAGGTTCGAAAAGAACGGAACGAAAAACAGGTGCCTGATTAGCCTCGTTCCGCTGCCCGGCTTCCAGCATGTGCCTAAAGCATACCGCTCCGCTTACCAAGCGACCGTCGAACGGGGAGTAAATAAGCTATCGAGCGTGGTGAACACGACACCCGAATTCAGGGGATGCGGAAACCAGAGCGCATGGGATGGAACATATCGCTCGGCACTCGGCCTCCCGGCGACAGGGATATCATTAACCAATTACCGCAATTACGCCCGCAACAGGGGAGCCGCCGGGAAAAACGGAGCCGGCTGGAATTGCGACTTGTACGAATTGCAAAAAACGACCTTCTGGCTGTACGCCGTGGAGTATGCCAATTTCAACTCACAGCTGGCATTCAACGCCGCACTAACAGGTCAAGGTTATAGGCAAGGAGGCCTCGGAGATGGCGTTACAACATTAATCAGCGCCGACTGGACTGACTATAATGGTCGTTATCCATTTATACCTTGCGGCTACACAAATAGCCTCGGCAACAATACCGGAGTTGTACCATTCACCATGCCCGATGAATACGGCTCCAGCCTGACAGTAGACGTGCCATCGTACCGAGGGCTTGAAAATCCCTTTGGTCACATTTGGCATTGGACG
>JBBACU010000043.1:0-10931 GCA_041656815.1 Proteiniphilum sp. | reverse complement strand
GTCGTCTGATTCGGCCAGCGCCCGGATCACGTTAGATACCCGTTTTTGCATTTCGGGGTTGGCGCGTTGCACCGCGTTCAGCTCGATGCCCGACGAGAACTCGCCGGTGTTGACCGAAGAGACGGCGCCGCCGCCCATGCCGATGCGGTAGTTGTCGCCCCCCATCACCACCACCTTCTCGCCGCTTTCGGGCTCTTCCTTGATGGCATCGCGCTTGTTGGCGTAACCGATTCCACCGGCCAGCATGATCACCTTGTCGTACCCGAATTTCTTATCGTTCTCGGTATGCTCCAAGGTCAGCACCGACCCGCAAATGAGGGGTTGCCCGAACTTGTTGCCGAAGTCGGATGCCCCATTGGAAGCCTTGAGCAGGATCTGCTCCGGTGTCTGGTAAAGCCAGTTCCGGGGAGGCAGCACCTGTTCCCACGGGCGCCCTTCTTCCAAGCGGGGGTAGGAGGTCATGTATACCGCCGTGCCGGCCACGGGCAGGGAGCCTTTGCCCCCTGCGAGGCGGTCGCGTATCTCTCCTCCGGTACCGGTGGAGGCCCCGTAAAACGGCTCCACGGTGGTGGGGAAGTTGTGCGTTTCGGCCTTGAGTGATAGCACGCTCTCGATCTCCTTGGTGTAAAAGAAGCCCGGCTTGTCGGCATTATCCGGCACGAACTGCTCCATCCCGGGCCCTTGAAAAAAGGCCACGTTGTCTTTGTAAGCCGATATGAGCCCGTTAGGATTGACCTTGGAGGTCTTCTTGATGAGTTGGAACAGGGAGAGTTCTTTCTCCTCGCCGTCGATGATGAACGTGCCGTTAAATATCTTGTGACGGCAATGCTCGGAATTCACTTGCGAAAAACCGAACACCTCGCTGTCGGTGAGTTTTCGCCCCATCTTTTGGCTGACCCCCTCGAGGTACTCGATCTCGTCGCTACTGAGTGCCAGTCCTTCGGCCTCGTTGTATGCGGCAATATCATCGATATAGATAAGCTCCTCGGGTTGCCTGTCGATGGCGAAGAGGGACTGGTCCAGTTGCTCGTACTTTCGCTGCAACATCGGGTCGAAGTCCGCCGCGTGGGTGCGTGCCTCCGGGATATATTCCTCGATCCGGGTGATGCCTTCCACGCCCATGTTCCGGGTGATTTCCACCGCGCAGGTACTCCACGGGGTGATCATTTCCCGGCGGGGCCCGATAAATGGCTGTTCCACGAGTTCTGCCTGGAGCAGTTCCGCTTCCCCGAAAAGCCACGACAGCTTCCGTTCGGTCTGGGGAGTTAAGGCCGACTCGGTTTCCACGGCAATAACCGTTTGAGAGGGTGTTCTGAAAAATAAAATCATATCCTTTATTTAGGGCGAAACCGGTCAACTCCTTGTCGGCCGTTTCATTTAACTTTCACAATCTTTGATGCTCGTTTCATCCATCCGAATGAAGAGACAAAAATACATGAATTTATGCCTAATTCCAAGCGGAGGAAATAATAAAAGGTGAATAGGGGGAATGAGAAATCCATTTTGGCTGTTTTGATAATGGATGTACCTTTGCAATAATAAAATCTGAAGGGGAATGTATATAACATGCCGTGTATGTTTGGAATAATTATGAAGGGATTTCTTATCGGGTTACTGGTTTCCTTGCCGATGGGGCCTATTAACATGCTCACTATCCAGCGGACGCTTGACCGGGGGCGATGGCACGGTTTTGTAACGGGTGCGGGAGCAATGTTGTCTGATCTGGCGTATGCGTTGATCGCGCTGTTGGGATTGAGTTTCGCGGCCGATTTTGTCGCGGAGCAAGAACAGGCCATACAGGTAGGAGGAAGTGTTATCCTTTTCTTTTTTGGACTCGGCGTTTTCCGCTCTAACCCGTTAAAAGGGTGGACCCCTGATATATTGCCGCGTGAGACGCGTTACCTTAAGGATTTTGGCACGTCGTTCCTTCTCACTCTTTCCAACGCGGCGATAATCTTGGTGTTGGTGGGACTGTACGCCCGTTTCTCGTACAATCCGTTGGCGGAGGGGTGGAGCGGTTTCGCGGCCGGCACGCTGGCGTTTATCGCGGGCGCTCTCGGGTGGTGGTTGTTCCTCACCACGCTTGTCTCCCGTTTGCGGGGACGGTTTAGCCGTAGGGGATTGGTCTTTCTCAACCGGGCGGTGGGCTCCATCTTGATGCTGATAGGTGTGGGAGGGATCCTCCTCACGCTCTTCCCCGGTTGGTAGGAATGTCTCAAGGGCTATTGCTTCCCAATCTCGATTACCTCCAAGTCCTGGATATTCCCGTTGTCTAAAACGAAGCGCATCAGGGTGCGGACTTTATGGAAGCCATACTTGCCCGCTGCGCCGGGGTTCATGTGAAGGCAGGCCAGTTTTTTATCGTACATCACTTTCAGGATATGGGAGTGCCCTGCAATAAATAGCTTGGGGGGACGCGCGTGAAGGAGGGAGCGGATGGATGGGGCATAACGCCCGGGGTATCCCCCGATATGGGTTATCAGCACGTCTACTCCTTCCAGCGTGAAGCGCAGGGTCTCGGGATAAACGGCGCGGGTTGGCCCATCGTCGATATTGCCATATACGGCCCGAAATGGTTTCAAGGCTTCGAATCGCTTCGCGAGCGACAGTGATCCGATATCGCCGGCATGCCATACTTCGTCGCACGTATCGAAATAAGTTTCGAACTTATCGTCCCAGTAGCCGTGTGTATCAGACAACAACCCTATTTTTTTCATTTTCTTACCCGTTTCGAGAGGGATCATTGGTATTTATGTGAATATCATTGATTTTATGGCTTCGAATGCCGATAGACCTTTTTTTATTCGGTCAAAGGTATTATTTTTATCCCGAAATTCAAATCATACCCATTCATTCAAGTCACGAAGTATGCAAAAGTCAACGTACCAGTTCTTCAAACGCGATATCAGTTGGTTGTCCTTTAACTACCGGGTGCTACTGGAGGCAAAAGACGAGCGTTTGCCGGTATACGAGCGGATCAAGTTCCTCTCCATCTATTCTTCTAACTTGGAGGAATTTTACAAGATCAGGGTCTCGGGTTACCATAGCTCGTTATTGGAAAGCATTAACCGTGATGAATCGGTAGAGGAAGCATTCAAGACCATCGCGCAGATTAACAACGAGGTGACCGCGCAGGAGAAGGAGTACCACGCGATCTTCAACAACATGATCCTCCCCGAGCTGAAGAAGAACAGGATTGTTTTATATCAAACCCACGAGTTAGAGTCATTCCATCGGGCCTACGTGGAAAAATACTTCAACGAAGAGGTGTTCCCCTACCTGCAGCCCATGATCATCCAGAAAGACGATATACACTCGTTTATCCAGGATGGACGCATCTACCAAGCTATCAGCTTGCAAAAAAAGAAAAAGAAGAAAGACGCGACGGACAAGGGAGGATATACGTATGCCCTGATGAAAATACCGTATACCAAGATCCCCCGCTTTATCGAGCTGCCTGAACACGAGGGAAACCACTATATCTTATTTGTTGATGACGTGATCAAGGCGAACATGTCCAGCGTGTTCCCCGGTTACGAGATCGTGGATTGTTTCAGCATCAAGATCTCGAGAGATGCCGATTTCTCCCTGGAGGACGAGGATCAAAAGGATATCGCGGAGAAGATCTTGCGTAAGGTGCGGAAACGGAAGATCGGGGCCGTTACCCGGTTTCAGTACGACAAGGAGATGCCCGATTATTTTCTGGAGTACCTACGCGAAGCATACGAGATCGAGGAGGAAGAACTTTTGCCCTCGGGACGCTACCTCAACTTGGCCGATCTGGCGGACCTGCCCAACCCGGTGGGAGACGCCCTGAGGCAGAAGCTGCCGCAACCGCTCCGCGTGCCGGAATTGGAAACCAATAACTCCGTTCTGCGGGTGTTACGCAAACAAGACGTGTTGCTGCATTTCCCATACCAGTCGTTCGACTACCTCCTGCGCTTCTTGCTGCAGGCCGCTTTTGACCCCAAGGTGATCGAGATAAAAGTAACCCAGTACCGAGTGGCGGAAAACTCCGCCGTGATCAACAGCCTGATCAGCGCGGCCAAGAACGGAAAGAAGGTGACGGTTTTCGTGGAGTTAAAAGCCCGGTTTGATGAGGTGAACAACTGGCTCACTTCGGAGTTGATGCAGCAGGCGGGGGTGAAGATCATCTACAGCCTGCCCGGGTTGAAGGTGCATGCCAAGCTAGCCTATGTGCGCAAGCGCAGCAACGACCCGTCCGATCCGCTAAAAGGGTACGCGTACCTGGGGACCGGAAACTTCAACGAGAAAACCGCCCGTATTTACTCCGACAAGGGGTTGCTCACCTCCAACAAGGCGTTTATCAAGGATATCGACGAGGTGTTCCGGGTATTGGAAGGGAAGCCGCACATGCATCCTTTTCAGCATTTACTGGTAACACAATTCAACATGCTTCCCACCATCCACGCGATGATAGAGCGGGAGATCGAGCATGTGAAGAACGGGGGCTTGGGATATATTATTTTAAAGATGAACAGCCTGGAAGACAAGGGTGTGATCCGTGCCCTCTATCGTGCCAGCGAGGCGGGGGTGAAGATCGACCTCATCATCCGGGGTATCTGTTGCCTGATCCCCGGCCAGCCTTACAGCGAGAACATCACCGTTACCCGCATCGTGGACGCCTACCTGGAACATTCTCGCGTGTGGTATTTCTTTAATAACGGCGAGGAGAACGTGTACTTGGCTTCAGCCGACTGGATGGGGCGCAACCTGCATCGGCGCATCGAAGTAGCCTTTCCCATTTACACCGAGTACCTCAAGCGCCAGATCATCGATATCCTGAAGATACAGCTGGCGGACAACCAGAGCGCGGTGTGGATCGATGAGAACCTTCAAAACGTGTTCAAGCGCGATAGCAAACCGGACGACGCCCCACCCGTGCGCGCCCAACAGGCGACCTACGCTTACCTGAAAAAGTCGACCGGGCAGTAGTGTGCTTTATTGTTTCCTAAAATAAATAATTGATCGCGGATTGCAACCAGAACCCTGATAGCAATCCTGCCGCGAAAAGCATCCATTGCGTTGTCCTATGGCCTCCCGGCTTATTTATTTTCTTCGTGGCGCTGAACGTGCTTAAAACAAGTGTTATTGTAAGAAGGATATAGGCAATTCCGAAGAGCACGTCGCTTACGTTAAATGTGCCGGCGGCTGATAACAGGACCAGTAAGACAAAAAACAGGGCAGCTACAGCAAATGGCCAATATATTTTAATTTGTTCTTTTAATTTCATGTAATGAATGTTTTTTGTTATTTGGGCCATTACCACCAGAGACAGTAAAATAGTTCGTTGAAAGTGAAGTGTTTTTATTTATCATCTCGTGATGTTTTATTAGATAAATATATTGAAAAACCAATCCAGTACTACTTTTTTCGTTTCACGCGAGCACACCACGTAGCAGGTATATGGAACCCGTCCATTTCCATACTCGAATTCAATCGCGTACACCCGGTCACCGGGATGTACGGTTTGGGTGAAATTGGCCTGACGAGTGATTCTTTCTATAACAAGGTCTTCTAGGATAAAACCTCTTGCATCCTCTAAGCTAAGGTCAAAGATGGTCTTGGTATTATCAATCTTTATATCTTTATAGTTTTGTGAAAGTGGAGCCGGGGAGATTATCTTATATCTCGTAACCGTTGTTGAATACCCGGTGTCGGTCGTATCTGAAACCTCTTCGTAGAACTGTTCTGTATGCAACTGCAATGTGTCGATATTCAACTCCCGTGATAGAAGAACCCGTGCTTCACGTTGAAAATCCTCGGTTAGAATAGCTTGCATTTCTTCGGACATTCCTCTTGAATCGTAGAATTCGTTGTAGAAGTAACCGGGTTCAATAATAAGCTCGTAAATCCTTTCTCCATCGGCATCGATGCCTGTTCTTTTGCTCATGGAGCGGGATACTGGCTTGTCGGAGGTGAAGTAGTTGCGCCAATAATTGTATTGTTCGGGGCCGGTTATGACTTCAACGAAGTTAATCTCTTTCAAGGTGTATTTCTCCGCATTGGTGATATACTCTTTTGTCCAGTTCTTAACCAAGTTTTTAAAATTGTCCTCGTAGTCCCTGATTGAATCTCCTAATTCGTATATCGGGACGGGGTTACGTGCTTGGAAAGAAAAGCATATTCCCAAGAATAAAGCGATAAGGATACATCTAACTGCTGACATAGTTGTTCTGATTTTTTTTGTCTAATTTGGCTAAATACGTTTGTGTTCACTCAATTTGGCAGCGGTTTCTTTTCTCCAAAATTAATAATAATTGTTGAATCTATGCTGTCTTTTTTAAAAAAATATTCGTTGTATGGCAACCACTTGGTGCTGATTCTTCTCACCACGTTATTGATCAGACCTTTCTTAAAAATCGGATTTGTGGCTGGTAATAGATTAAAAAACCCGCGCCGGGAAGTTCCTGACGCGGGTTTTATCTATCTGTATGTTCCGAAGAGCATTGCTTCGGCACGGTTTCTTAAAACAGTTACGTTTCGGGGGTTGCCTCTTGGAAGAGATTGGTGCGTTTGTTGGCACTCAACTTCTCGAATTCCTCGCGAGAGCCTACCACCAGTTTCTCGAACTCCCGTTGGCCGGTTCCGGCAGGGATGAGATGGCCCACGATCACGTTCTCCTTCAACCCTTCCAGCGTGTCGGTCTTGCCGTTGATAGCGGCATCGTTCAACACCTTGGTGGTCTCCTGGAACGAGGCGGCCGACATGAAGCTGGTTGTCTGGAGCGCGGCACGGGTGATACCTTGTAGTACCTGGTTGGCGGTGGCGGGCACCGCGTCGCGGGCGTCCACCGGCTTGAGGTCGCGCCGCTTGAGCGAGCTGTTCTCGTCGCGCAGCTTGCGCACGGTGACGATCTGTCCCGGCTCGAAGAGTTGCGAGTCGCCCGCATCCACGATCACTTTCTTGCCCCAGATGCGGTCGTTCTCTTCCATCATCTCGTGCTTGTCTACCAGCTGCTGTTCCAAGAAGCGGGTATCGCCCGGATCTACTACCTCTACCTTGCGCATCATCTGGCGCACGATCACCTCGAAGTGCTTGTCGTTGATCTTCACCCCTTGCAGGCGATAGACGTCTTGCACCTCGTTCACGATGTACTCCTGGACGGCGGTCGGTCCCATGATTGCCAGAATGTCGGAGGGCGTGATGGCCCCGTCAGAAAGCGGCATTCCCGCACGGATATAGTCGTTCTCCTGTACCAGAATCTGTTTGGACAGCGGAACCATGTACTTCTTGGTCTCCCCTGTTTTAGAGGTTACCGAGATCTCTTGATTGCCTCGCTTGATGCGGCCGAACGACACCTCGCCGTCGATTTCCGACACCACGGCCGGGTTGGACGGGTTACGCGCTTCAAACAGCTCGGTTACCCGCGGCAGACCTCCGGTGATGTCACCCGACTTGCCGACGGCACGCGGTATCTTCACCAGGGTGTCACCCGCCTTGATATCGTCGTCCTCGTTCTTCACGATGTGCGACCCAAGGGGGAGGGTATAGGTACGCAGGATATTGTCGTCCGCGTCCACGATATGGGCCGAGGGCGCTTTTGTCTTGTCGCGCGATTCGATAATAACCTTCTCTTTCAAGCCGGTTTGCTCGTCGGATTCCACCTTGTAGGTAAGGTTCTCGGTGAAGTTCTCGAACCGGATCTTTCCGGTTGCTTCCGAGACGATAACCGCGTTGAAGGGATCCCACTCGCAAATCAGGTCGCCCTTCTTCACCTTGTCTCCCTGGTTGAAATAGAGCTTCGAGCCGTAAGGTACGTTGTGGGATACCAGCACGATCTTGGTGTTGGGGTCGATTACCCGCATTTCCACCAACCGGCTTACCACCACCTTGTAGGGCTTGCCTTCGGAATCGGTGGTCTCCACGTAGCGCAACTCGTCGAACTCAAGGAGCCCGTCGTACTTGGTGACGATCCGGCTCTCGGACGCGATGTTTGACGCGATGCCTCCCACGTGGAAGGTACGGAGCGTGAGCTGTGTTCCCGGTTCCCCGATCGACTGGGCGGCAATAACACCCACGGCTTCCCCTTTCTGCACCATTGCCCCGGAGGCAAGATTTCGCCCGTAACACTTGGCACAGACGCCTTGCGATGATTCGCAGGTGAGTACCGACCGGATTTCGACCCGTTCGATGGGTGACTCGTCGATTTTCTTCGCGATGTCTTCGGTGATCTCTTCGCCCGAGTGTACCATGATGTCTCCCGTGTGCGGATGTTGTACATCGTGAACCGATACGCGGCCCAATACTCGTTCGTAGAGGGAAGCGATTACCTCGTCGTTATTCTTGATGGCGGTGGCAGTTAACCCGCGCAGGGTACCGCAGTCCTCCTCGTTGATGATCACGTCTTGTGACACGTCCACCAAACGACGGGTCAGGTAACCGGCATCCGCCGTCTTCAGGGCAGTGTCGGCAAGACCTTTACGTGCCCCGTGGGTGGAGATAAAGTACTCCAGTACCGACAGCCCCTCCTTGAAGTTAGCCAAAATGGGGTTCTCGATAATCTGGGCTCCTTCGGCACCGCTCTTTTGTGGCTTCGCCATGAGCCCGCGCATACCCGAAAGCTGACGAATCTGTTCGCGGGAACCACGAGCTCCCGAGTCGAGCATCATGTAGACCGAGTTAAATCCTTGGTCGTCTTCCGAAAGCTGCTTCATCAGGATATTCGACAGCTTGGAGTTGATGTGCGTCCACGTGTCGATGATCTGGTTGTAACGCTCGTTGTAGGTGATGAACCCCATGTTATAGTTGTCCATGATCTGTTCTACCTCGGCGTACCCTTCCTGGATGAGGTCTTCTTTTTCTTTCGGGATGATCACGTCTTCGAGGTTAAACGACAGCCCTCCCTTGAAGGCCATGTTGTATCCCAGATCCTTTATATCGTCTAGGTATTGTGCCGTGCGAGCTACCCCGCAGGTCTTGATTACCATGCCGATGATATCGCGGAGCGATTTCTTGGAAAGCAACTCGTTCACGTAGCCCACCTCTTTAGGAATGGCGTCGTTGGTGATAACCCGTCCCACGCTGGTCTCGTGCATCTTGCGCACGGGGTTCCCCTCTTCATCGATGTCGTCCACGACCACTTTCACGAGCGCGTGGATATCCACCGCGCCTTCGTTGTACGCGATGATCGCTTCTTCCTCCCCGTAGAAGGTCATTCCTTCGCCCTTCGCGCCCGGGCGTATCTTGGTGATGTAGTACAGTCCCAGTACCATGTCTTGCGACGGTACAGTAATGGGTGCCCCGTTCGCGGGGTTCAGGATGTTATGTGATGCCAACATCAGCAGCTGAGCCTCGAGGATGGCCTCGTTGCCCAACGGCAAGTGCACCGCCATCTGGTCGCCGTCGAAGTCGGCGTTAAACGCCGTACACGCGAGCGGGTGCAGCTGGATGGCTTTCCCCTCGATCAGCTTGGGCTGGAATGCTTGGATACCCAAGCGGTGAAGGGTAGGGGCGCGGTTAAGCAGCACCGGGTGGCCTTTCATCACGTATTCCAGGATGTCGTACACGACCGGCTCTTTGCGGTCTACGATCTTTTTTGCCGATTTCACCGTTTTCACGATACCGCGCTCGATGAGCTTGCGAATGATAAACGGTTTATATAGTTCGGCTGCCATGTCCTTGGGCAGTCCGCATTCGTGCATTTTCAGTTCGGGCCCTACCACGATCACCGAACGTGCCGAGTAGTCCACACGTTTCCCCAGCAGGTTCTGGCGGAAGCGCCCTTGCTTCCCTTTCAGGCTGTCGGAGAGCGATTTCAAGGGACGGTTTGATTCGGTCTTGATCGCGCTCGACTTTCTCGAGTTATCAAACAGCGAGTCCACCGCCTCTTGAAGCATGCGCTTCTCGTTGCGGAGGATCACGTCGGGAGCCTTGATATCAATCAGTCGTTTCAACCGGTTGTTGCGAATGATTACCCGGCGATACAGGTCGTTGAGGTCCGACGTGGCAAAGCGCCCCCCGTCCAGCGGTACCAGCGGGCGCAGGTCGGGCGGGATCACGGGTACCACCTTCATGATCATCCATTCGGGCTTGTTGATGTTCTTGGAGCCGCGGAACGCCTCTACTACCTGCAGTTGTTTCAACGCTTCGTTTTTACGTTGCTGCGACGTGTCGGTGCTGGCGCGGTGGCGTAGCTGGTTGGCCAGCTTGTCCAAGTTCAGCCGCTCGAGCAGGTCGAGGATAGCTTCCGCTCCCATCTTCGCGATAAACTTGTTGGGATCGCTGTCCTCGAGCATCTGGTTCTCCTTGGGCAGCGAATCCAGCAGTTCCAAGTACTCGTCTTCCGTGAGGAGGTCCCTTTCGCTCACCTGTTCTTCAAGCACGCCGGGCTGTACCACCACGTACCTTTCGTAGTAGATGATGGAGTCCATCTTCTTGGTTGGGATGCCCAGCAGGTAACCGATCTTGTTTGGAAGCGATCTAAAGTACCAGATGTGCGCCACGGGTACCACGAGGTGGATGTGCCCGGTACGTTCGCGACGTACCTTCTTCTCGGTTACTTCCACGCCGCAGCGGTCGCACACGATGCCCTTGTAGCGAATACGCTTGTATTTGCCACAGTGGCACTCGTAGTCCTTCACGGGGCCAAAGATGCGTTCGCAGAAAAGGCCATCGCGTTCCGGTTTATAGGTACGGTAGTTGATGGTTTCCGGCTTCAGGACCTCGCCAAAAGAGTTCTCAAGAATCTGTTCCGGCGATGCCAGCCCAATAGTGATTTTTGAAAAGTTACTCTTTATTTTAGTGTCTTTTCTAAATGCCATATTTTTAATGTGCTAATGTGTCAATATGCTAATGTGTCAATGGTGGACGGAGTCAATAAGACTAATATGCCAATGAGACTGATGAGACTGATGTGATGATGTGATGATGTGATGATGTGATGATTGAAAATTATACATCAATAGATC
>JBBACU010000042.1:0-11049 GCA_041656815.1 Proteiniphilum sp. | reverse complement strand
AAGTGGCGGTTGTCCTCAGCGGCGGATCGGCCAAGGGGTTCGCGCACGTGGGGGCACTGCAGGTATTAGAGGAGGCGGGCATTCCCATCGATATGATTGCCGGCACCAGCATGGGAGCGGTGATCGGTGGCCTCTACGCGGTGGGGTACACTGCTGATATGATCGACTCGTTGATCAACCTGCAGGATTGGAATTACCTGATGCGGGACCACGTTTCCCGACAAAACCTACCTGCCACCCGGCGCGGAGATAGAAAGAGTCACTTGGTTTCGTTGCCTTACCGGCTGAAAATAAAAGAACGAAGTGGACGAGTGAGCCTACCTCCGGGCGTGTACGCCGGACAGAATATCTATAGCCTTTTCCTGAACATGACCATCGGGTACCAGCATGAGATGAATTTCGACGACTTGCCGATCCCCTTCGCTTGCGTGGCGGCCGACGTGCGCACGGGCGAAGAGGTGGTATTTCGCGAAGGAGTGCTGCCCACGGCGATGCGGGCCAGTATGGCCATCCCTGGCATGTTTACTCCTGTGGAGTTGGATAGCACGCTACTCATCGACGGGGGAATTATCAACAATTTTCCGGTGGACGTGGCCCGAGAGATGGGCGCGGATATCGTGATCGGTGTGGTCTTCCCACCCGACGAAAAAGCCATCGAGAAGGCACAGGGGAGCATCACCGAAGTGACCGAACAGATATGGAACTTCATAGGAAACCACAAGAGGGAGCAAAATATAAAAGAGGCCGACCTGCTGATCATGCCCGACCTGTATCCTTACGGGGCGATGGATTTTCAACAACAGGCCATCGATTCCATCATCTCCAGGGGGAGGAAGGCGACCATGGAGAAGTGGGACGAGTTGATCGAGATAAAAAAATCGCTCGGAATGGCAGATGAGCCGAGCCAAGAATACAGGAAAAAGAATCCTTATATTGATGTGGATACGTTGATCATACGAGATATTCGCGTGGAGGGTATTTCGCCGAGAGAGGAGAAGTTAGTACTTGGCTGGGTTTCGTTGAAAGATAAGAAGGTGACTCGTCGGCAGTTGGATGCGATGACGGCTCGTATTTACGGGAGCGACCTTTTCTCACGTGTCTACTACCGACTGGATGGGGAACAACCGTTTGACCTCGTCTTTTCGGTGGAACCCAAGCAAGCCAATACGCTCAACCTGGGTATTCATTTCGACAGCAAGGACATGGCGGCAATTTATGCCAACACCACCATCCGGCTGAATAGCTCGCTTCAATCGATGTTCGATATCACGACCCGCCTGAGCCGCGATCCTTACCTGATGGTCGACTATTCCATCAACAGCGGACTCTTCTACAAGGGGGGGATCAATTACATGATCGGGCGAAACGACCTGCATATCTATCAACGAGGGAAATTATCGTACAACGCGCAGGTTATCCGCAACGCACTCACCCTGAACTTTTCTGAATTCTATTTCGGTAACGTGAAACTTCACTTGGGTGCCGGTTTTCAGAACTTCAATTTCTCTAACCCGCTACAGAGCATTTACAACCCCAACACCACCGAGGTAGAAGATCAGTTTTATATCAACTACACCTTTAACGGGGTCTACGACGATTTGGACGATACCTACTTCCCTTCATCGGGGCGCTATTTCTCGTTTCAATATTCGTTATATACCGACAATTTCGTGCAGTTGAAAAACGACCGTCCCTTGAGCATCCTTCGAATGAACGCGTTCCGGCCCGTGCGATTGACCGATAAAGTGTACGTAACGCCTAAGATCTCGGCACGCTATGTGATGAGCGACCAAGCCCCCAATATCTACCGCAACTTCGTGGGCGGGCGCGTCGATGGGCACTACCTGCCGCAACAAATCGCCCTTCAAGGATCGGTGGGGATGGAGATGTTGGATAATATGGTGGCCTCTGCCGACTTGGGCATCCACTTTAACTTCACACCCAATAATTACCTCTACGGGAACGTGAACTTCACGCTGCACAACGATCACCTGCATACGCTCCTCGAGGGTGAGTCGTTCTGGGGGGGCAACATTGGTTACTCTTACCTCTCCATCGCCGGGCCTATCCGTGCGGAATTAGGTTACTCCGGCCTCTCCAGGCGATTTCATCCCTACCTGAGCATTGGTTACTATTTTTAAATTTGCGCTAAAAATGCCGTGGCAGACTTTTTTTATTTTCCCACGGAAAAGAACGTGAAAAGGAATTATTTTTTATTCATATTCCACATATTTGATAGAATATGCGGAATGAAATCCTTGAATTCAATTAAATATGAGGATTACGCCCATAGGGCTTTAAAAAAGTGTGAATTGGTTCTGTGCGCAACGGGACTGTCAGGCTTTTACTAAACAGGCCGTTCCTTTGATGCCAATAGAAATGCAATTTCTATTCGATAAATTACAGGTTGCCCTTATTTGATTCACTTGAATATCATTCTTTGCAAGCGAAAAGGATGTCATTGATCGGGTGGTATTATAAGGGTAAAAGCTATTTCGTGGTTGTTTACGGAACAGCAATATCATATTCTTTTCTTATTTTTTGCTGTGCGGATTATTTTTTCTCATATTAGACATTGTATGGCAATTGGTTGATGGATACTAACGGAAAATGACATCAATGAAAATGCCTTATGTGATCATTCTTCGTGCGTAAATTCGTTCAAATTCCCGTTTTCGTTCCTTCCAGTCGGGCATGAACTGCGGAACACGTACCGTCACCTTCCCATTAGGGTCGACGATGATGCCAATCGTCTTGCGTGCCGATCGCACCAACGTGTATTCCAGCGTTCGTGGCTTGCCGTCTCCTGCCCGGTATGCTATTTTCTTTACCATTAGTTTTCCAAAGATAGTGTTTTTTCTGATTCCTTACACTAATTTCTGCTCCATGGCCACGCGCACCAGCACCGCCGTGTTGCGTGCATTGAGCTTGTAGAGGAGCTTTTTGCGGTAGTTGTTCACCGTATCCACCGCCAGGAACATGAGGTCGGCTATCTCGAGGTTGGTGTGCCCATCCACGATGTGTTTCAACAGTTTCCTTTCGCGTGGGGTGAGCCAGACCTGTTCCGTGACCGGTCGGTTCATCAGCAGATCGATCTCATCGCAGAGGAACGTTTCGTCGTTGTCGACCGTCCGGATACTCAGCAGAATCTCTTCGGGCATGGCGTTTTTGATGACGTAGCCCGATGCCCCGTTGTCGAACATTTGACGCACGATCGCGTATTCGGAATAGCTGGTGAGTGCCACCACCTTCACGCGCGGATATTTGGTGGTGATCTCCTTGCATAGGTCGATCCCGCTGGCATCGGGCAGGTTGATATCAAGCAGGAGCACACGGGGTTGCTCGAACCCCAGCTTCCATATGCACTCTTTGCCGGTGTAACTCACGGCCGTCACGCGAGCGAAACCGGACGAGTCCACCAGCTTTTGCAATCCCTCCACCAGGATCTTGTGATCGTCTACTATATGAACGGTTATCATAATGACTACTCATTTTATAACTTGATCTCCACATCCACTTCGGTGCCTTCGCCCAGGGAGGAGTGAATATGACAGAATATTCAATGAACCTACGATATCGGCCTTGTAACCAGTCTCCTTGGATAATTCCAACGCCTTCAGGGCATATTCCTTGGCCTTATCGTACTCTTTGTAATGTTGATAGTAGACCATGGCGATGCCTTGGATCGCGATGGCCTCCGACGATTTGTACCCGCCCTCGCGGAAGATCTTCGCGGCCCTTTCCGAATATTCCAGCGACGATTGAAACTCTTTTCGTTTCAGTGCAATCTTGCTGAACCCCTCGTACGCGCGCCCCAGGTTATATGGATCATCGGCATCCAGGCTCTCCTTCTCGAGTTCCACGTAATACTTTTCCGACTGGTTCAAGTTGGCCATGCTGTAGTAGAGAGTGGCTATGTTTCCGAGAAGCGACCGCACCCGCTCCTTGTTGCCGTTCGCCTCGAACACGGGTAAGGCTTTCAGGTAATAGGCCAGCGCCTCTTGGCAATCGCCCGTCACGTTATGAAGGTTCCCGATCGCCCCGTGAATCGCCGCCTGCAGTTGTTCGTCCTTCACCTCGGTGGCTTTCTCCAGCGCGTGGTTCAATAACGAATGAGCCGTGTCCATCCGGCTGTTCATGTAATAGGCCACCCCCAGGTTCCGGTAGAGCCGTGCCTCCATGAGCCTGTTACCCACCGCTTTTGCCCTTTCTATGCCCTGTTCGGCATAGTGCTTCGATTTATGGAACTCCTCATCCAAGTAATACCAGCTCAGGTCGTCGCAAATCGATAAGAATTTTTCCGATGAGAGGTCGCCGGTTTTAAGTACGTTCTCCAGGCTATCCAGATTTTGCGCCACCCCCTCGCCGGCAAGCAAGAGAAGCATGGCGCAAAGGATGCATGTGGATGTTTTTTTCCGGGGATGCTTCATTCTATTTACCTGTTTACGTGTCCGTGCGATGATAACAACGGCGATCGGATGGATTGTCGGCACAAAGTTAATCCTGTTCAATCTGAAAAAATACTCCCTTTTGGGTCTATTTCTCTCTTTTCAACTCCCCTATTTTTGCACTCGATGATAGAAGTGAAATGAGGCGTGCTCATGCATGTAATTAAATCATAATCAATCCAGCTAAAAATTAGTGTCTTATGGAAATTATTAGCAAAGTAAAAAACATTTTGTTGAATCCCAATGCGGAATCGAAATTATTTTTTTAAAACAGAATAGATCATGAAAAAAGGAATCGTGTTGTTAGGTTTCTGCCTGCTGTTTATCACGGGGGCAAGCGCGCAAAGTTGGCTGAACAAGTTGGGTAACGCGGCGAAAGAGGCCGCGAAGAACACCGTGGAGCGACGGGTGGAACAGAAGGCGGAAGAGGTGACCGATAAGGCACTTAGTAAAGCCGAGGAGTCGGTCACCGGCGATAACAAGAGCCAGAGATCTCGTACGGACGGCGTGGAGGGGGACTCGAGCGATGGAAGCGACGGCATAAGTGGAAGCGCTGTTTCTTCGACGCCAAAACTAACGAGCAAGAGTCAGTATGATTTCGTTCCCGGGGATAAGGTGCTCTATTATGAAGATTTCTCGCAGGATGCGATCGGCGATTTTCCACAGCATTGGACCACCAACGGGAGCGGAGAGGTGAAAACGGTGAATATCGCTCCCGGTAATTGGTTTCACATGAACGGGGAAGATGCCGTGTACTGCTACATGCCCAAGATTGAATTCCCCGATAATTTCATCGTGGAGTTCGATATCATCCCCGACGAAGTCTATTACCATGGAATCGAGTTCACGCTCTACCAAGACGATGTGGATTCGCCGAAGGAGTTGAACAGCGATTTGTATCCCGGCACGGCGGGCCTCCACATCATACCGGGATACGACGGGTGGAGTACGCTGGGTTATAAAGAATCGTTGGACTGGATTAGAGGGGAGGCAACCAAGAATCCGGTGATACGGGAAACGGTCAACCACGTGATTATCTGGATTCAGAATCGCAGGGTGCGCGTCTATCACCAGAATCAAAAAATAATGGACATGCCCACCAATATTTACCCGGGAATCAAATTCAACCGGATACGTTTCTCGGGATGGGATCGGAACAGCGTGCCGTACGTGACCAACCTGAAAATAACCACCGCTTCGCCCGATACCCGGAGCAAGCTCATCACCGAAGGGAAGCTCATCACCTACGGCATCACCTTTGATGTGGGCAAGGCGGATGTGAAACCGGAATCGTTCGGTACGTTGAAGAGCATCGCCGATGTGCTGAAAGAAAACAGCGCTGTTAATGTGAAAATCGTGGGACATACCGATAGCGATGGGGACGATGCGAAGAACTTGGAGCTGTCGAAACGTCGTGCCGAGTCGGTGAAGAACGCGTTGGTGAAGAATTTCGGAATCGAAGCCTCTCGCATGGAAACCGAGGGGGCGGGAGAGACAAGCCCCATCGCGCCGAACGATACACCGGTGAATAAAGCACAGAACCGGAGGGTGGAATTTGTAAAGTTGTAATGTATTCAATACTCACGAGTAGTTAGAACTCACGTTAACACGTAGGGTGTGTAGATTAAAACTTGATAATTGATATAATCACGAATAAAACGGAGTAATAATGAAAAAAATAACATCGTATCTATTATTGGCTTTTCTCCTGATCGGCTGTTCGGGAGAGAAAAAGGGAAACGAGAGTAGGGGGGAAGGTTCACTGGTGAACGAGTTGCAAACCGTGGGGAAGGAAGCGGATTCACGGAGGTACCCTATTGAAAGAGGAATTATCCATGCCACCAACGAGGCCATGGGGGTGGAGATGACCATGGTTACCTACTTCGATAAATGGGGTGAGTGGGAAGCGATCGAGACCACGGTGCCGATGGAGATCTGGGGGACGGATTATACCGCTCGCACGTTGGAGATCATAAAGGGGGACGATCACTGGAAAATTGATCTGGAAGAAAAGACCGGAGAGCACTTTAAGCAGTCGAGGGTTATCAACCAACTGGGTGTTGACATGGATAAACTATCGGAGGAGGTGCTGGGCAAGTTCGACATGGAGGACTTGGGGGAAGTCGATTTCTTGGGATACAAATGCCGAAGGATGCGTATGAAGAGCGACATGAGTACAGCCATGGATTACGTGATGTGGGGCAACGTGATGATGCAGATGGAGGGCGAGGCGATGGGAATACCCACATCCATGCGGGTTACGTCGGTTGAAGAGACGACGCCTCCAAGGGAGGTCTTTGATGTGCCGGAGGGTATTGATTTCATTGAATAAAACTACTTTACAAGAATGAAAGCATTGTTTGTATTCTTCTCGATACTGCTCATCTCCATGCAGGTGTACGGTCAGAAATATGACTATCTGGAGATCTTGCGGAGTTACCCTCCTCTTCCTGATAACACGTTGACCGCCAGCAAAGCAGGGAAAGAACGTTGGTTGGAAAAACTAAAACCCATTAACGAGTTGCTATGGGAACTGGAAAGGGAGCAAAAAAAAGAACAAAAGAGACGAGAGAATTAACCGATTCCCTTCGAACTGGAGAACATGGATAAGCTGGATGACGCTCATGAGGAGTGGGAGAAGCTATACCAACAGTTAGCCGATATTACCATGCCCATTCAAATGGAAGAGATGGAGATCCTGAACCAGAATAGACAGGATCAGGAAAGATTACTGGAAATGAGCGGGTCGGTTTACGAGAACCGGTTGAAAGTCCAGAAAGGACTGGACGAGAGGAACAGAAAGAACCTCCAAGAAATGCGGGTGGCGTTTGAAGAGGTGGTACCCCTCGTGGAAAAACTGGACAATTTTACGTGCGACGGGTATCCCATTTCTTCCGGTACCGTGGGACTCTCGCTGTTACGGGATATGTATACTTCGATGATGCGGGCCTACTCGTATAATGCCGGTACGGGAGAGGAGATGGATACCATTGATGCGATCCGGGAATTGAATCGGATGTTTGGGAGAGAATAACAGACAGCATCAATTCACCTCGCCCCGCCAAGTATTGCTGATTTAATCCTTTAGCACTTTAAGAATTGTCAGCTATTTGCTTTAAGAATTGTCACTCTTTTACTTTAAAGAATGTCGGCTGATGGCTTTATTGATTGTACCGGATTGTACCGGATGTTAAAAGTAGCCTGTTAGCTGTTGGCTTTAATGATTATCAGTGATTACTTTTAAAATGCTCGTTCGTATTGTTTAGGCACGGGACCTTCCGAGCGGAGTTCCTTCGCGGTAGATAAGGGGAAATAGGGATCCCTCAGTAGTTCCCGCCCCATGATGATAAAATCGGCATCGCCGTTGACCAAGATGGTCTCGGCTTGCTGGGGAGAGGTGATTAGGCCGACCGTGCCGACCGAAAGGGTGTCGTTGACGGCTCGTTTTATTGCCGCGGCCAGAGGTACTTGGTAGCCCGCTCCAACGGGTATGGACGCACCAGGTGCGGTTCCGCCGGAGGAGACATCGACGATATCAACTCCCGCTTCGGCTAAGCGGTTGCTCAACCATACAGAATCTTCTATCGTCCATCCTCCTTCCAGCCAGTCGGTGGCAGAAATACGAACGCAGATGGGAAGGTCTTGCGGCCAGACTTGCTTTATCTTCTCAAGGGTCTCGAAAAGCATCCTCGATCGGTTTTCACGGCTGCCCCCGTACTCGTCGGTTCGTTTATTGGTCACCGGCGAAAGGAATTCGTTGAGAAGGTACCCGTGCGCGCCGTGGAGCTCAATCAGTTCGAACCCCGCCCGCAGTGCCCTGTTTGCAGCGTCTACAAAGGCTTGCTGGACTGCCTCGATTTCAGCGAGATCCATCTCCTTCGGGGTTTGGTAGGTGGACGAGAAAGGGATGGGGGAGGGAGCGATCACCTGCCAGCCCCCTTCATCGTCGGGCATCAGCACGCGGCTGTCTCCTCCCGATGCCCAAGTGCTTCCTTTTCTTCCGGCATGGGCCAGCTGGATGGCGGGAATGGCTCCCTGTTCTTGTATGAACGACGCGATTCGCTGCAACCCTTCCACGTGCTCCTCCTTGTAAATCCCAAGGTCGTTCACGCTAATTCGGCCGTCGGCACGAACCGCGGTGGCTTCCAGCATGACGGTGCCGGCACCTCCCACGGCACGGCTTCCGTAATGAACCAAGTGCCAGTCGGTGGAGAAACCGTCTTTGGACGAGTACATGCACATGGGCGACATAATAATGCGATTACGGAAATAGACCGATTTGATGGATATCGGGCTAAAAAGTAGTGACATAGTGCTTATTTCTTATTTTTAGTGTACCGGTGAATTTTATGTTAACGCGTTCTGCTTAATTGTCAATGCGAATAAAATCACCGTTCATGGTAAACTCCAAGTCCGCTCCATTATCGAGCCCCACCTGTTGGTGCCGATCCTCCAACTCCCAGTCGGTAATCACGTTATTCGGGAAATTGGTTGCCACGTACAGGCTTATTTCGGTCGGGATCACGCTATCAGGGAGCTGGGCGTTTCCGTCGATATCGGTGATCTCTTTTTTTCGATTGAATTCCAACGTGATGTTATCGCTCAGTACCACGTCGTATGTTCTGGTGAAACCGTCCCTGTCTTCGACTGCTTGCAGTAGGTTGTTGTTGGGGAAGTGGGTCGACACGTATTCCGTTATCTCGCTCGGTATCTCCGAAGCGGTGAGTACTTTTTCTTGGTCGCAACCGATCAGGATGACCGCTGTTAAAGCAAACGCGATCATGGATCCAATATTTTTTGTTTTCATTCGATGCTGTTTTTCTATTTTTGTTAATTCCTGTGGTCTTTTTTATTACTTCGCTTTCCATTCGGAGAATGATTTCTCCAGCGTCTGCAAAAACTGCTCGGGCGGTTGGGCCCCCGATACGCCGTATTTCCTATCAAACACGAAGAAGGGCACGCCCCGCACACCCAGTGTTTGCGCCTCGTCAATATCCTTATAGATCATTTCGGCATACTTCTTATCCTCCAGCGCGTTCTTGATGCTCTCTTCGTCCAAGCCTATCTCTTTGCCCAGTCCGATAAGCGTTTCCGTGTCGGCCACGTTGAGCCCCTCGGTGAAGAACGCGCTGAACAATCGCTCTTCCACCTCGTTGCCCAACCCCTTCTTTTTCGCAAGCTGGATGAGCCGGTGCGCCTTGAAGGAATTGACCATTACTGATTGGTCCAGATGATATTCCAGTCCCGCGTTCTTGGCCATCTGCGTCACGTTATCGAGCATGCTCTTCACTTGGGAGGCACTCATTCCTTTTCTTTTCACGAGGTAATCCTGCTGACTCTCTTCGGCCACTTCGGGAACCGAGGGGTCCAGTTGAAAGCTTTTCCAGACGACCTCTACCTGGTCTTTCTCGTTAAACTGAGCGAGTGCCGTTTCAAAATTTCTTTTTCCGATGTAACAGAACGGGCACATTACATCGCTCCATATCTCTATTTTCATAATTTGGATGGTTTAATCATTTCCTGTATGCATAGAACGAATAACCCGCGAGAATGTTCCCGTTAGACGGAATCGTCATTTTGTATGGTATCACGCGTGTTTTCCCAAAAATATATACTGACCACCGTAAATTATTAGAGACTTGGATCAGAGATATCGTGTTCTGGAAAAAATCATAGCGGCAGAATCCTTACACGTTTTTTTTGCTCATCAATAACAATCAATGCACCCTTCTCCAATAAAACAGTATGCTCCATTAAAGTATTTATTACCATATTCTTTAAGTGAGATACTGTTACATCTTGGGTTCTAACCTGTATAACACTTGGTTTTTCAGCACGAGTGAGAGCCAGTGCAGTACCAAAATCAAGATCGTGCGTAAATACAACATAATCGTTTTCTTTTGCATAGTCTATTAACACTTTGTCGGGGGCGTCGAAGTCTCCTATTAATGACCAATGCACTGATTCAATCCCATGTTTAGCCAGCTCTTCAACCCAGTCGGGTGATAAGTTCATGTCAATTAGTATTTTCATACTGTTACAAGCGGAGCGTCTAATTCTTCGGTACGCCATGCGGCATATGCTAAGGCTTCTTGTATATCCTCCTCAAACAAATAAGGGTACATTTTCAGGATATCTTCATAAGAATAGCCCGATGCCAGTAACCCAATAATCATACCGACGGTCACCCGTGAACCTTTAATACAGGGTTTACCACCCATTATATCTGGATCAAGGACAATTCTTTTTAACTGTTTCATATTTAATAGTTTTCTGTGTTTGTATCCATTGCAAAGATATTAAAAAATCTCTCGTCATTACATATGTAGGGTACAAAGTGTGGTTTTTTCAACTCCTTCTGGAAAAATGATTATGTTTGTATTGATAGTTGGTTAATATTAACTGGTTTAGCGATGCGACAGACTGAAATCCCCTTTATAATGTGGAACTAACACGTGGGGTTTTTGGTTAATCCAAGGGTGGTGACTAATTCGAGTTGGGAGAATCGTCCTTTTGTATGGTATCACGCGTGTTTTCCCAATCAATCTGTTTTTCAACCCACTGAATGTAACGCATTTCTTTGTAATCAAACCATCGCTGT
>JBBACU010000041.1:0-11188 GCA_041656815.1 Proteiniphilum sp. | reverse complement strand
CAGCTGCAGATAATAAAATAAGATTGATTAATTGAACTTCAGCAAGATTTTATAGCTAAATATAAGACATATAATTATTTCGTGGGAACCCATTCGATGAAATAGGCGTGATCTGATAAGCTGTTTGAGCGCAGCGAGTTATTTATCAGATAGCCTATAAATCGACAATGGGTCACGAAATTGTGGGAGTCGAGATATTTAGCTATAAAATAATACAAGCAATACTTAAATCATCAAATCTTCAAATCAATTTAAAATGAAAGCGCTGGTTAAATCACGCCCGGGGAAGGGCATTTGGATGGAAGAGGTCCCCGTACCCTCGATCGGGGTGAACGACGTACTCATCAAGATCAAGAAAACGTCGATTTGCGGCACGGACCTTCATATTTACAAGTGGGACGACTGGTCACGGAAGACCATCAAGACTCCCATGACCATTGGCCACGAGTACGTGGGCGAGATCGTAGACATGGGCAGCGGGGTAGCCAACCTCAAGGTGGGCGACCGGGTGACGGGCGAGGGCCATATCGCCTGCGGCCATTGCCGCAACTGCCGGCGGGGCAAGCTGCACGTGTGCGAGAACACCATCGGGGTAGGGGTGAACCGCGACGGTGCCTTTGCCGAGTACCTCTCCCTGCCCGCGGCCAACGTGGTAAAGCTCGATCCACGCATCCCCGACGAGGTCGCTTCCATCAGGGACCCGTTTGGAAATGCCGCGCACACCGCGCTCTCGTTCCCCCTCATCGCCGAAGACGTGCTGATTACCGGCGCGGGGCTCATCGGCAGCATGGCTACCGCCATCTGCCGGTTTGCCGGCGCGCGCTACATCGTGGTGAGCGACCTGAGCGAGTACCGGCTGGAGATCGCCCGTAAGATGGGCGCCACCCTCACCGTGAATGTCTCGAAAGGAGAGACGGTGGCAGACGCGGTGAAGAAGCTGGGCATGCGAGGCTTCGACGTGGGGCTGGAGATGTCCGGTTCCCCCGCCGGGTTCCGGGAGATGATTGCCAGCATGTACAACGGGTCAAAGATCTCGCTGTTGGGCATCCTGCCCAACGATACCGCGGTAGACTGGAACGACATCATCTTTAAAGCCCTCACCATTAAAGGGATCTACGGGCGAGAGATGTGGGAGACATGGTACCAGATGGAGCAGATGCTCATCTCCGGACTGGACTTGTCGCCCATCATCACGCATCGCTACCCGGTAGAAGAGTTCCAGAAAGGGTTTGACGTGATGGAGCAAGGCGATTGCGGAAAAGTGATCTTGGACTGGGAACAATAACGCGATAAAAAACGTTGATACGAAAGGTGCGCGAAACCGGAGAACGACCCGGCGGTTTCACGTGCCTTTTTTAAAAAGATAAAACCGGATGGTATGAGAAACGAGCACCTAAATCATTTTACGCAAGGACATGATTAAAGCGAGTTCCATACGATACCTTTGAACTTTTTCGATCAGTGAAGACAGAGACAAAACTTGTTTTGGCTATGTTGAGCGCAGAAAAAGTCTAAATGAAATTGAAAGTCAATAATTTTAATCGTATGAAGCGAGTGGTGATTTTACGTCACGGCAAAGCCGAACAAAATACGATGGCGATGGACGATTACGACCGTGGCCTAACCGACCGCGGGGTAAAAAACGCTGCCGCGATGGGAACGTTCATCCTTGGCAAGATGGGTAGGCCCGACCTGATCCTCTCCTCTTCCGCGAAAAGGGCGCACCAGACGGCCCTGCTTGCCGCGAAGAGGCTCCACTACCCCGCGGAGGAGATAGAGGCCGACCAGAATTTGTACTTCGCGCCGGCAAGGTGGATCCTTAACGTGATTTCGAAATTGCCCGACAAGGTTGATAGCTGCCTCTACGTGGGGCACAACCCGGGCATCACCGACTTGATCAACGACCTGGGCGTGAACCTGGATAACCTGCCTACCGCGTCGGCTGCCTGTTTCGAGTTTCCGGTAGCCCGTTGGGAAGAGATATCCCCCGAGCGGGCCAACTTCCTATGGCTAAAGCCGGCGCGGGAGTTGTGAGCGGGACTCCCGGCAAGGTGTTACCTGAAGTTGGAGAACAGCAGCCAAGCCACGATCAAGGTGAGGATGACGTTGAAGCCCTGCGCGGCGAGGAACGACCAGATGTAGCGGGCGTTCTCCTTCTTGAAGATATACCGGAAATCGGTCTCTAACCCGATGCAGACGAAAGCCAGCGAGAACAACAGGCCCCGGGGCCCGCTATTAGCTACCCGCGAGAGGCTCTTGCCAATCCCCGCGTCGAACGCGAAACTAAACACCAGCGAAGCAATCAAGAACCCGAGGACAAACTTGGGGAAACGTTCCCACAACACCTTGCCCGTGGGGCGTATTTCGGTGTTGGTGCCCTTGTACGACCAGTAGATGGAGATCGCGAACGCGGCCACCCCTAACAGCACGTTTTGTGCCGACTTGATGATGACGCTGTACTGCTCGGCTGTTTCACCGATAAATTTACCCGACGCGACCACCGCGGCGGTAGTGTCGATGGTCCCGCCCAGCCAGGCACCGGCCACCTCTTCGCTTATCCCCATCCATTTGGCGAGGTAAGGAAGGAGGTACATCATGGGGATAGCCACGATCAATACCAGCGAGATGACGAACGAGAGCTTCTTTGGATCGCCCTTGATGGCACCACTGGTAGCGATCGCCGCCGATACACCACAGATAGAGACGGAGCTGGAAAGCAACATCGACATCTCCCGGTCGATCTTGAACGCGCGGGTGGAGACCCAAAAACTAAAGTACCATACCGAAAAGACCACGATAACGGCCTGTACCATTCCCAAGGCACCCGCCCGCATGATCTCGTTGAAAAGGATGGAGCTTCCTAAAATGACCAAGCCCGCTTTGATGTAATACTCGCTCTTTACCGCGGGAGCAAGCCACTTGGGCAGTCCCACCGTGTTGCGGATCAATAACCCGATGAGCACGGCGAAAAATACCGACTCTAACCCGATGGTCTTGATGCCCGAAAGCCCCGCGATATATCCCGCCAGCTGGGCCAACAGGTAAATTACCGCGAACGAGATTAAAAACATACCCTTGTCCCTGTTCCCCATGAACAGGTACCCGAGGTAGGCCAACAGGGCGATAACCAGCGACATGTAGAGGTTGCTCTGTATGACGGAAGGTAGTAACACGACTAAAACCAAGATCAGGGCACCGATGATCGTCGATACCCAATCCTCACTTCTTAATGACTTTAACATATAGCTGCGGCGTATTTTGAACGTTAAATTTCCTGTAATACCATCTATTTGCCGACAAAATTATAAATAATTCCCGTAAAATGAAGCAATTTGCCTTTTTCTTTTCCCGCCCCACGCGTTTCAATCGCCCTTTTCTCGGGTACTGGTAGCCTGAAGTGCTTTGTTGGTCGATGAAATGGAACAGTTCATCGATTTGTTTTGCGGGACCAAATCGCGGGCCGTACTTTTGTGCTGTAAACTATTTTGATTAAACGCGTCAACAGATTTAGAAATAACTATGAAACGAATATCATTTATAGCCATCGCGTGCTGCCTCATCATGACCGCGTCGGTCATGCAGGCGCGGGCACAGGCCAATCGTTCCGTCTCGGGCAAACTGGTAGATCAACTCACCGGGGAACCGGTCCCCCAGGCCAACATACGGGTGCTCCAACAGTCAGACAGCACCTTCGTGACAGGGAAAGCATCCGAGAACGATGGAACGTTTTCGATCCCGATAAGAAACGGGAACTACATCGTGCATGTCTCTTTCATAGGCTATCATGACGTGTACCAGGATGTGGAGGTAAACTCGTCCACCCCCCTCGCGCGGCTTGGCGACGTGGAGATGATCCAAGACAACATCCTGCTTTCAGAGGCTGTTGTTACCGCCAAAGCGCCGGAGATCGCGGTGCGGGGCGATACGCTGGAATATAACGCCGACTCCTATAACGTGACCGAGAGCGCGGTGGTAGAGGACCTGCTAAAAAAGATGCCGGGCGTGGAGGTGGACAGTGAGGGAAGGATTACCGTGAATGGCAAGCAAATCACCAAGATACTGGTGGATGGTGAGGAGTTCTTTAGTGACGACCCCAAGGTGGCGTCCAAGAACCTGCCTGCCAAGATGGTGGATAAACTGCAAGTACTCGAACGCAGGACCGAGATGGCCCAAATGACCGGGTTTGATGATGGCGAGGAGGAGAACGTGATCAACCTGACCGTTCGCCCCGGCATGAAGGAAGGGTTCTTCGGGAACGCGTTCGCGGGGTACGGCAGCAAAGACCGTTACGAGGGCAACGCGATGCTGAATTACATGCGCGACAAAGACCAGTACACATTTATAGGGGGCATCAACAACACCAACAACGCCGGATTCTCCGATTTGGCCTCTTCCATGTTCAGTGGCATGGGGGGACGAGGTAGGCGAGGCGGCGGCTTTGGAGCCCGTGACGGGATAGCTACCTCTGCCAACGCGGGGGGTAACTTCAGCAAGCAGTTTACCCCGACATTCAAGCTGGGGGGAAACGTCCGGTATGGATACACCGACAGCGAGGTGCTGTCTGACGTTTTCACGCAGAACCTCCTGAGCGCGGGAAACACCCTGGAGCAAGAGAACAACAGCGTGAACAACCGGAGCCAGAATTTCAACCTCGACCTCCGGATGGAGTGGGAGCCCGACTCGGCCACCCGGATCATTTTCCGGCCGGAGTTCTCTTACTATGACAATAACAGGGCCGAGATAGGAAACTATTTCACGGCCAGCGAGCTAACGGGAGATACCATCAACCACGGGGAATCGGACTACTTTTCCGAGGGGAGCGGCAAGGAGGTTGAATTCCGGCTCGACGCGAGCCGTGAGCTGGGCAAGGCAGGACGTATACTGAGCGTGCAGCTGGCAGCCGAAACGGGCGACTCGGATAATAACGGCTCGAGCCTGTCGAGCACCTTCTACAACGGCACGAGGCCGGACGACCTCATCGACCAGCGCTTTACCAATATCAGCACCAACCAGTCGTGGCGTGGCTACGTCTCCTACGTGGAGCCGCTGGGCAGGGACAACTTTATCCAGTTGGCCTACCAGTACCGCCAGAACTTGTCGGAATCGGACAGGGACACCCGTTCACGGGACGAGAACGGCGACTATACCGTGCTCGACTCGCTCTACAGCAAGCGCCTCGAGAATGATTTCGTGCGGCAAGAGGTAGAACTCAACTTCCGGTCGGTCCGGGAGAATTACGATTACATGCTGGGGGTCTCCATGCAGCCCTCCACCTCTCGCAGCAAAACACACATCGGCTCCGAGATGATATACGACGGGGAACAGAAGGTGGTCAATTTCGCGCCCATGGCGCAGCTTAACTACCGCTGGAGCCGTACCAACAACCTCCGTTTGCGTTATTTCGGAAATACCGATCAGCCCTCCATCGCGCAGCTATCGCCGGTGGTGGACGTGTCGGACCCGCTGAACATCAGCTATGGGAACCCCGACCTGAAACCGTCGTTTCAACACCGCTTTTACGTGCGCTACCAAATGTCGAACCCCGAGAAGGCCAGCTCCTTCAATGCCCACCTGAACGGCACCTACCTGACCAACGACATCGTCAGCTCCACCTTTACCGATATCGAGACGGGACGAAAAGAGACCACGTTCAGGAACGTGGCGGGCAACTGGAACGCCAACGGGCGGGTCATGTTCAACGTGCCGCTCCGGAACATCAAGTTCTCGGTCTTTTCCATGTCGTTCGCGAGCTACAACCACACCAACGGATTTTCTAACAACGAGCAAAACGTGAACAAGAGAACGTCCCTCTCCGAGGTGCTCGGGCTCAATTACCGGTCCGACCTGTTCGACGCGAGCATCCGGGGGAACGTCAATTTCAATAACGTGACCAACAGCCTGCAAGGACAACAAGACCAGCAGTACTTCAACTACGGGGGAAGCGCGACCACTTCCATCAACCTGCCGTGGGACCTCACCATCGAGAGCGACATCAACTACGCGACCAACGCGGGGTATACCGACGGGTTTGAACAGAACGAGTGGTTGTGGAACGCGTCCATCCAGAAGCAGCTTTTCAAGCAAAAGAACGGCACCATCCGTTTCAAGATATACGATATCTTACAGCAGCGCAGCAACATCAGCCGGAGTGTCACGTCGAACTATATCCGCGATACCACCACCAACACGCTTACCAGCTACTTCATGGTGCATTTCGTGTACCGGTTCAATATTTTCAGCGGGGGCGCCTCCGCCGAGGACATGATGCCGCGACGGGACGGCAGGGGGTATGGACGCGGCGGGTGAAAATAATTCCCGTTACGCGGTTAGTAACGGCTTGATTGGTTATATTCGCGAAAGAACATTTTCGTTAAGCAATACGAACAGAAGACAAGCTTGCTTGGATTATGTCGTTGCGAGAAAATGTCTAAATTTATTGAACGTTTTCGTTAAGCGAGAGCAGGAACAAAGCTTGCTTTGGGTAAGCCGAGCGCAGAATAGTCTAATTTTGTTGAACATTTTGGTTAAGCAATACGAACAGAAGACAAGCTTGCGTGGATTATGTCGTTGCGAGAATTGAAAATCGAGGAGCGAAGGCGACTCAAAATGTCTAATTCTAATGAACTATTCTGTTAAGCCAGGTGAGCAGCACCGAACTTGTTCGGGTGATGCCATGGCGAAGAATAGTCTAAATTCATTGAAATATTTAAAGCACTGTATATGTCCCGGTCAATAACTATAAAACAGGCAAGCAAGTGGAATAACGTCTATGTTCACATCCTGCTATGGGGAGTGGTTTTTATCCTTCCCTATTTTCTGATGGATTCTGAAATGCTGTTTAACTGGCGGTCTTTTAGCCGCGCGCTGCCCGAGCTGTTGGGCTTTATGCTGGTGTTTTACCTCAACTACATCGTGTTGATCGATAAACTGCTATACAAGGGGAAAACCCGGGAGTTCGTGGTATATAACCTGCTGTTGATCGTGGCGGTGGCTTTTTTGATGCATTATGGCCGGGGATGGATAGAGGCAATGATCCCCGACTTGAGGTTTCGTAGACGGGGCAGAAGGGGAAATATGAAGCTCCTTTACCTGGTTCGCAACTCCACCTCGCTGTTCCTGTTGGTGGGGCTGAGCGTGGCATTGAAGATGACCCTTCGGTGGTTCGAGGTAGACAACGAGCGCAAGGAGTTGGCCAAGGCCAAGTCGGAAGCGGAGCTCCAGAACCTCAAGAACCAGATCAATCCCCATTTCCTGCTCAACACGTTGAACAACATCTATGCCCTGATCGAGTTTAACCCGCCAAAAGCGCAGCAGGCGGTGATGGACTTGAGCAAGATGCTGCGCCACCTGTTATATGATAACAACCAGACCTACGTGCCGCTGCATCAGGAGGCCAACTTCATGCGCAACTACATCGAGTTAATGCGCATCCGGTTGTCCGACAACGTGAAGCTGAGTACCGATTTCTCTTATTCTGAAACAGGGAGCACGCGGATTTCCCCGTTAATTTTTATATCTTTGATCGAAAACGCGTTCAAGCACGGCATTAGCGGTGATAAGCCGTCGTTCATCGATATCTCGCTCAAGGAGCATGCCGACGGGAAGGTGGAGTTCGTTTCGAGGAACAGCTATTTCCCGAAGTCGGAGTCCGACAAGAGTGGCAGCGGGATAGGGCTGGAGCTGGTGAAACGCCGGTTAGAGTTACTCTATCCCGGCAGGTATTCATGGCACACCGGCGTCGAGGACGACGTGTATGCCACCGTGCTGGTGATTGATACAAATAAACAAGCAGATGATACTGAATTGCTGGATCGTGGATGACGAACCGCTGGCTTTGTCGTTGATCGAGTCATACGTTCAACGGGTGCCTTTCCTGAAACTCACGGGCAAGTACAGCAACGCGCTCTCGGCCATGAAGCATATCGCCGGAGAGAAAGTAGACGTGCTGTTTCTGGACATCCAGATGCCGGAGGTGAACGGGATGGAGTTTGCCCGTGTCCTTGACGACCATACCCGCCTCATTTTTACCACCGCCTTTAGCGAGTATGCCCTGGAGGGGTACAAGGTGAACGCGATGGATTACCTGCTCAAACCCTTCTCTTTTTCTGATTTCCTTACCGCTGCCCGGAAGGCACTGTCGTGGTTCGAGATGACCGGGGGCACCAGGGAACCGGCCGCGGAGCACGAGAGGGTGGGGCTTTTCGTGAAGTCGGAGTACAAGCTCCTGCACGTGTTGTACGATGAGATCCTTTACATCGAGGGGCTGAAGGATTACGTGAAGATTTATACCGAGAACGACCCGAAACCCATCCTTTCGCTGATGAGCCTTAAATCGCTGGAAGAGATGCTGCCCGATGATCGCTTTTTGCGGGTGCACCGCTCGTACATAATCCACACAAACAAGATCTCCAGCATCACCAAAAACCGGATCGCGATCGGGAAGAAACAGGTGCCCGTGGGCGAAACCTATCGCAAGCCGTTCCGGGAAATGATCGAGAAGAAGTAGCCCCTCACATCGTCACATCGTCACATCCTCAAATCGAATTCCTTTGCCAGTAGCCGGTATGCCTTTTTCCTCGCCTCGATCTCCGGGTAGGAGTCGGCCACGATGATTTCATCCACTCCCGTCTGGTTGGCCAGTTCCGTGAGTCGTTCCGCTACCTGTTCCGGGGTGCCGATCACGAACTTGTTTCGTTGCATCTGGCGTATGGCTTCTTCTTGTGGCGAGTAGTGGTAGTTGTTCGCGAAACGTGTCGACGGGAAGGAGGTGAGCGAATTGAACCGGCCCGTGGCAAGCCTCGTCCACATCAACAACGAGGGCTCCGCGAGGTAATGCGCCTCCTCCTCGGTTTCCGCGGTGAACACGGCTATGGACAGGATGCTTTTCGGCTCTTGGTAGTACCGCGAGGGCTTAAACTCGTTCCGGTATATCTTTAATACCGGGATGGCCATCTCGGCGTTGATCTGCGCGGCGAACACGAATGCCAGCCCGTTTTCTATGGCGAATCGCACGCCGCCGGTGCTCGATCCCAGCATGTAGAGGTCGGGCGTGAGGGTGGGGCCGGGGTTTGCCTTGATGGTGGCAAACGGGTGGTCCGGCCGCAGGTCGTGCCCGAAGAATCCCAAGAGCGCTTCCAGTTGCTCGGGGAAAGTGTCTTCTTTGAGCGCCTCCCAGCTGCGTCGAAGGGCATACGCGGTCCGGCCGTCGGTACCCGGTGCCCGGCCAATGCCCAAGTCTATTCTCCCCGGATGAAGCGCTTCCAGCATCGAGAAGCGTTCAGCCACGCTCAGTGAACTGTGGTTGGGGAGCATTACCCCGCCGCTGCCCACCCGGATGCGGCGCGTGTTGGCGGCAACGTGCGCGATCATGATCTCCGGGAACATGCTCATGAGGAATCCCGTGTTATGGTGCTCGGCAAACCAGTAGCGGGTGTACCCCAGCTCGTCCGCTAGCTGCGCCACCTCGGTGGAGTTTTGCAGCACGCGGGTGGGCGACTCGTCGCCCTCCGTCATGTACGCGAGGTCGAGAATAGATAATTGAAGTTTTTTCATTTTGCTATAAATTAAAAAAGCCATCCCAACGAGACCGCCAGGATAGCTTTTCTATGGAATTAGTTGATACTTACGAAATAAGGGCGGTAAGCATCCACACTGTTTTTTCTTGTTCGGTGATAAAGCCGGTCATCAAGTCAATCGTACCTTCGTCGTCCGCGTCCCCGGCAATCTCCAGGATTTCACGCTCGAGCGCGAGCAGGGCTTTCAGTTGATCCAGCAGTTGGCGGGTGATCTCTTTCACGTCGCTCACCACACCGGTTTCCTTGATATCGGCTGTTTTCAGGTAATCGCTGAAGTTATGTGCCGGTGTTCCGCCCAGCATCAGGATGCGTTCTGCGACCTCGTCCACCTTGTCGGCGGTATCGTCGTAGTACTCTTCGTATTTCGCGTGCGCGCCAAAGAAAGTAATTCCTTTCACGTTCCAGTGGTAACCTCTCAGGTTGGTGTAGTACACCTGCAGGTTGGCCAGCAGCTTCTGAAGGCTGTCAATTGTTTTTTCCGTCTTTTTCGGGTCTAATTGTAAATAATCCAATGTTTTCATACGATTTTTAATTTTTTAAATTTCGGTGTATGGAATATTCGCGTTAAGTCAAATGGGCAGAGCCAAGTTTACTTGAGTTATGCCATGACGAGCGAATATCTAAATTTATTTGAACTCGCTTTAATCATGTACTTGCCTTTAACGATTCTCCTGCTCGTTTCATACGATTTTTTTTAAATTTAGCATAAGAGCCGGGCATCATACCGCAAGAGATTTTTTAATCATCTCCCCCCGTGCAGCCACGTTTCTTATGCCTGTTGTTAATTATGTAATCTTGTATATAGTAACGTCGTGCTGAACTCGTTTGTTCATTTGTTCGATAGCGTGCCGCGGATGCCGGAAGCAGCCTGAAAAAGGCCGAAATAATCCGAAAATGCCGAGACGGCTGTCTCTTTCATGAAGCGGTGCCAGCGCGTGGCATATGTTGAACAAATATACAAAATTATTGGACGCCCTGCCACCTTTTCCCCATAAATGTTAAATAGATAGTTTCTATTTTTCTGCTCGCCGCGACTGTTTCGGTCGATTACCCCGTGACCCAGGATGGACGCGAGTTTCGTGAAAAAAGCATCCGATAGTTTTGTCGGGTGAAAAATTGGGTATACATTTGTTTTTTAATAACATTTTTCATAATCACGGCTACCTATACACCTTCATTCGGATTGGTGATCTCTTCTCTTATTTTCTTGAATCACGACTCCGGTGGGTGGCACGGGTAATAAAACATTCCATAACCATGCAACAAGTGCAAATGCAACTCCCCGAAACGCCTCTATCACTCCCCGGGGGCGGCTCGGCTTCCTTGCTGGGTAACAAGATCTACCAGTTTTTCTTTATCAGCGCGCTGGTCACTTTATTCACGTTAGGCTGTATGTGGGGCGCCATCAACCTTCTCATTATCGGGTTCGAGGAAAGTTTTCATGGCATCGACTACTCGTGGGTGATGGCTCACGGCCACGCCATGATCTTTGGCTTTGTCGGCTTCTTCATCATCGGTTTTTCTTACCAGACGCTGCCTCGCTTTACCGGTACCCGTCTATGGAAGCCCCGGCTGGCTTTTTCGGTGTTGCCCCTGATGATCGTCGGTATTTT